>URLQ01000073.1 GCA_900548745.1 uncultured Prevotella sp. | reverse complement strand
TTAGGTTTTGGGACAAAATCAAGTTTATGAATAATTAACGAGTGCCGTTGACTATCTTATGCTGTGGGGGTGCTGAGTAGTTACAGTTACCCTAAATCGGCTTTCATTCCTAATAGACTGTAAATCAGTGATATTACATCACCTTACTATCCTTTCATTTCCGATGGTTAGACCCGCTTGGGATAATTGGTGGTTAATGCAGCCAATATAAAGAAAGCGTTGTCTTGGTCTTTATATTGGCTGTATTATTTGTGTGGTTTGGGATTAAACAACCTAATGACCGTTTGAAGGTTATAATTCGCTGAATTTAGGTATGTCTTTCAGAAAAGCATATGATTTGTTTTCGTAATCTATTTTGCAGCAATAGTGGCTCATGCCGTTGCTTACCACAAGGTAGTCGGCATGGAGTAGGGTGTTGTATGCAAAAATCTGATTGAAGACCTTCTGGGTTATCTGTACAGACGGGGCTTTATATTCAATTATCATCCGCGGCTGAAGTTGACGCGTATACAGCACGCTGTCGCAACGGAGCTTCTTCTGTCCGATGGTCAGCTCTACTTCGTTGGCGAGTAGGGCAGAGGGGTAGCCCTTATAGTTGATGAGGTAATGGATGAAATGCTGGCGCACCCATTCCTCGGGAGTCAGGGTTATGAATCTGCGGCGGAGAATATCGAGAATGGATGTCTTGCCGTTTGTCTGTTTTACTTTTATATCGTATGGTGGTAGGTTTAGTATATCCATTATTTTTTTCGCTTAATCGGAATTTTACTTTATCTTTGCAAAAGATACACGGGTGGGGACTAAATCCTTTTCCCGAATGCCATGTTACAAAAATAATGATATTTTTTTGAATTATCATGATGCGGAACCTAAAAAGATTATTTTTCGTATTCCGATATAAATATTTTGAAAAATATTCTGTGAGATTTATGCGCATGGCTTTGTATGATGGCAAGAGAGTGTTTTCTTGTCGTGTTTAACAAATTTAAACAATATAAGGAAAATAGAGGTTGGAATACTAATATGTATATAAAAGTTAAATATTGAATATGGCGGAAAAAGCGAATGCAACTACTTACGATAGTATAATGCGTGAGTTGAAATCAGGAAATTACTCGTCTGTATATTTGTTGATGGGGGATGAGTCGTATTATATTGATAAGATTTCAGACTTTATTGCTGAGCATGCCTTGAAGCCGGAAGAACGTGATTTTAATCAGCAGATTGTGTTTGGTGCCGACGTTACTGCCGCACAAGTAGCTGATATGGCGAGGAGCTATCCGGTGATGGCTGAGCGACAGGTGATTATAGTAAAGGAAGCTCAAAACATTAAGAATTGGGATCAACTGGAGAAGTATCTTGAAAAACCGGCAAAGACAACTGTTCTTGTGGTTTGCTATAAAAACGGCACTATTGACGGAAGAAAGAAGATTTTGGCAAGGTTCAAAAGCGCAGGAGTCGTGTTTGAGTGCAAAAAGAAAAGAGAGTATGAACTTCCTGGCTTTATAGAGGGGTATCTCAGGTTGCATACAAAGGCAACTATCGAGAACAAGGCTGCCCAGATGATTGCAGACCATATAGGTTCTGACCTGAACAGACTTACGAGTGAGCTTGACAAGTTGATATTGTCGCTGAAAGATGGAGAAATGCGTATTACACCAGAGATGGTTGAGCAGAGGATAGGGATAAACAAGGATTTTAATCCTTTTGAACTGAGAAGCGCCATTGCCGCAAAGGATATTGTCAAGGCGAATTTGATTGTAAAATATTTTGACAGCAATCCGAAGACTGGCGGCGCTTTCGTCCTTGTGCCTATCTTGTTCTCTTATTTCCAGAATCTCATGATTGCCTATTATGCTCCCAACAGACAGAGTGATGCTGAGGTGGCAAAATGGTTGGACCTTCGCGGCTCGTGGGCTGCCAAGGAATATATGCTCGGAATGAAAAACTATTCTGGAGTGAAGGTTATGAAAATTATAGAGAAGCTTCGTGAGACTGATGCCAAGTGTAAAGGAATTGACAATCCAAACACTTCCGACGGGGAACTTCTTAAAGAACTTATCTTTTTCATTATGCATTAGTTCTTGCTATAGTTTTGGATGCCTGATTTTATTTCAGGTTTTGGTGTCTTTCAAATTTATGACTTCATCAATCCGCAATATAAAAAGGTGTGCCGAAAAGGCACACCTTTTTATATTATATAGTGGGGGAGACATGATGGGGGCTTGCCGTTTGTTGCGCCCGTGTTTTTATATCCCGCTTGAACTATGTTTGTCTTTAAGAGTCAAATTCTCTCTCAAACGGAAAAAAAGAACAATCTTAAATTCAAAAAACGGTTTATGGATAACTCAGAAATGGTTGCAAATTCCTTTTTAAGGATCTTTTTTCGGTAAAATAAGTGCTTTTGTTGTGTTATTTTGTAAAAAGAAATGTTTTTGCCGAACAGAAAAAATAGGGCTAATCATTCATGAAATCAGCTTGTTATGCCAAATTTTACCCTCTGAGAATTATATAATTCTGTTTAATCTGTCCATTGATTCGAAATACTTTAAATCCTTGAAAAAACGTTCTAAAGGAAGGTGGTAAATTCGGATTTTACATTTATTATGTTTTGTCTTTGTGAATTTCATGTTTGTAAACTCTATATTATGTATGTGGCAATTTGTATATATGATATGTGTATTTATAAAACCGAACAGGTTTGATATTCATTAAATTTATATATTAAAATCAGAAAATTCGGATATTAATATCATAACGAATAAATATACCAAAAACAAGAACATGTGTAAATATCTAAAAATCAGAGAGTTTTAATAATCATTCCTATGAAATAATGCATATTTTGGCTTCTATACGAGCTGTAAGTGCTTAATATTGTGTATATTAGCTTTGTAAATGACCGATAACGGTCTTATAACCAGTCTTTTTACGTAGTTTTAATAAGAAAATGTTAGATATGTAAATAGTAGTTTGAATTCGAATTTGTGTTTGTAAATGATGAAAACTTCACAAAATAAATACTCAATTATGAATTTGTGAATTTGAATATGAAATTCAGAATAATAAATTTAATACACAAATGTTGCGTATATCCGAAAAATGATTTACCTTTGTAAAACATTAAAGAAATCAATCGAAAAGTAGTTATTCACTATAAAAATGGATATGAAAGATAGAATCAGACAGCTGATGGAGGCGCAGCACATGACGCAACAGATGTTTGCGCAATTCCTTGGAATGGCTCCTGCGACATTATGCAGTATCTTGAATGAACGAACAAAACCCACGCTAAATACCGTAGAAGCAATCCGTAATAAATTTCCCAATATAAATATAGATTGGCTGATGTTCGGAAATGGAACAATGTTTGTGGATGATGCCAAGGAAAATGATGCCTCCTCTACCCCACGTGATGGTATGGCAGGAGAGCAGACGTTGAATTTTGGAGATGCGGAAAATGTTGCAGAAAGCGTATCGCATAATGTGGCACAGCAGAGGCCGGGTAATGGTGTTGTCGCAAGAAATCAGCAAGTGGCTATGCAGCCTGTTCGTACGGATGTTGTCTATAAGGAGAAGGAATGCAGACGCATTACGGAAATAAGGGTTTTCTACGACGATCAGACGTGGGAAAGCTTCGTTCCAAAGAAACAATAGAAGAGTTTTTGCAATATTAGGTAAGATATTATGCTTTATATAGGAGCTTTTTTCAATATTTTGCCTACTTTTGCAAAAACTTATAAACAAACTGATGAAAAAATACGTTTTAGACTTGACTGTTTCTGCAGCGGAGCACATTAATGATAAGTATGTTCTTTTGAAACTTACCCATAATGAACCTCTTCCGCAGATGTTGCCAGGACAGTTCGTTGAAGTGAGGGTTGATGGGTCGTCAACCACTTTCTTACGACGTCCTATTTCCATAAACTTCGTTGATTATCAAGCAAATGAGCTGTGGTTGCTTGTGGCGGCCATTGGTGACGGCACCCGGGCATTAGCTCGATTAAAGGCAGGTGATACGCTAAACTGCATGTTGCCGCTTGGAAACTCGTTCACGATACCGGAAAATAAGAACGCCAAGGTGCTGCTTGTTGGTGGCGGTGTGGGCGTTGCTCCATTGCTTAATTTCGGTAAAGTGCTTAATGACAATGGTATACGACCGATATTTCTTCTCGGAGCCCGTTCTGCCAAAGATCTTCTCCTGATAGATGAGTTCAAGAAGTATGGAGAGGTGTGTGTTACTACAGAAGACGGAACGGAAGGAGAGAAGGGCTTCGTTACCAATCATTCTGTACTTCAGAGAATTAGGTTTGACCAGATTTCCACCTGCGGACCAAAGCCAATGATGGTTGCCGTGGCCCGTTATGCCCATTCTGAGGGTATTTTCTGTGAGGTGTCGCTTGAAAACAAGATGGCTTGTGGCGTTGGAGCGTGCCTTTGCTGTGTGGAAGGTACAAAGAAGGGAAACCTGTGTGTTTGTAAGGAAGGACCGGTGTTTAACGTAAATGATTTATCATGGCAGATTTAAAAGTAAATATTGGTAAACTGGAACTTAAAAATCCGGTTATGACAGCCTCCGGCACTTTTGGTTATGGTCCGGAATATGCTGATTTCGTGGAACTTAGCGAAATAGGCGGTGTTATAGTTAAGGGAACCACGCTGAATCCACGCCAGGGAAACGATTATCCGAGAATGGCAGAAACGGCGTCAGGGATGCTGAATTGTGTAGGACTGCAGAATAAAGGTGTAGACTACTTCTGTGAGCACATATATCCAGAGATAAAGGATATCGACACGAATATGATTGTTAATGTAAGTGGTTCATCCCCAGAGGATTATGCGGAGTGTGCGGCGAGAATAGACGCTTTGGACAACATTCCTGCCATAGAGCTGAATATCTCTTGCCCGAATGTTAAAGACGGCGGAATGGCTTTCGGAGTGACTTGTGCCGGAGCGGCAAGCGTGGTAAAGGCGGTACGCCAGCGTTATCATAAGACGATGATAGTCAAGCTCTCTCCTAACGTAACGGATATTGCAGAGATTGCCCGTGCTGTAGAAGCGGAAGGTGCTGATAGTGTGTCTTTGATCAACACTCTTATGGGTATGGCTATAGACATAGAGAAGCGTAAGCCGATGCTCAGCATCAATACCGGTGGCTTGAGTGGTCCGGCTGTAAAGCCAGTTGCCGTACGTATGGTTTGGCAAGTGGCAAAGGCTGTAAATATTCCTGTCGTCGGTCTTGGCGGTATCTGTAATGCCCACGATGCCATAGAGTTCATGCTTGCTGGAGCAACGGCAATAGAAATAGGAACGGCAAACTTCCTTGATCCTCAAGTTACGGTTAAGGTCAAGAATGGAATAAACGAATGGCTCGATAGTCATGGATGCAAGTCTGTGATGGATATAGTTGGAGCGTTGGAAAGTTAAATTCTTTAAGGAATATAAACATTACTTTAAAAAAGTAAACATACTATTTTGTTTATAAATGTAAATAAGTATAAACGTAATAAAAAAGGAAGTGGAGTAGATATATGCTTCACTTTCTTTTTTATTTACTTCTTTAATAATAAGTATTTACAATATAAAAGATTTCTCATAAGAAAGGGTAAAAACTTTTATTCTGAAAATTTGGTTATAACTAATAAATGTATTACCTTTGCACCCGCAAAAAGGGGTTCCGTAGCTCAGTTGGATTAGAGCAACGCCCTTCTAAGGCGTGGGTCTTGGGTTCGAATCCCAACGGAATCACTTTGTGACCCCATGCGGGTCACCAAGGAACGAAATTTCAAATTGAAAGAAAGAGGACTTTTACATAACGTAAAGTCCTCTTTTCGCGTATAATAGGCTGATTTTCAGTGGAAAATCTATTTTCTATATTAGGTTATTTAGAGGTTAACATTATTGTCTAACATCACGGTGGAATTCTGCTATGAGTACAGAAGAGGACATAATGTGACACGATGAGCCAAAAATGCGTTACACATTGCGTTACACGTTACGCAAAAGTGCGTTACACATTTTGAGAGCTTGCGTTACAAATCAGCTAAATAACCCGTAATCCGGTGTTTTTAATGATTTTTCACATTAAAGATTAATAAATCGTGTTCTCCCTTTCTCGCCTCCATGCTCAATGAAGCCGTCTAAATCCGCAAGGAAAATGGAAAAACAATTTGTTGACGTCATTTATGACAGAAGAAAACTTGCTGCTAAACGTGGTAAAGGTTATGTGGAGGTGAGAGTGTATCTGGGAAGAAACGAGCGTAAGTACTTCCCTATGGGCATGGCTTCACCTGACGAGTGGGAAACATTGGCTGCATCAGAAGAGGTGATGCAGCTGCTCCGCAAGTGTGAGAAGATTGTCACGGCTATGGATGTCCTTGACGAGGAAATGACCATGGACAATTTCAATCTTCACTTCTATGGCGAGGAGGTCATGCAGAAGAAGGAAGAGGAGAAAACCAAGGAGCCGGACAACTCAAAGAAGAGTTTTCTTACTTATATGGAACTGGCTCTTGATGCAGAAGATTTGCGCGAAGGTACACGCAAGCACAAGATTTGTGCCATTGAAACCATGCGCACATTCGGTAAACTCAACACCTATGGCGACTTGACTCCGAAGAACATCATCGCCTTTGACAACTGGCTGCATGATGGCACCCGTACCGATGTGACGTGTTACGGCTACCACAAAAAAATCCACAAGTGGGTTCGCCAACTTTATCAGATGGGCGAAATTCCACAGGATCCTTATCAAGTAGTGACGTTGAAGCGAGGCAAGTGCCGTGAACGTGAACCGCTCACCGAGCTTGAACTGAAGCTCATGCGCAACTACAAGTTCGAGGGCAAACTTGCCAGGGTGCGTGACCTCTTCATCTTCGCTGCCTACACCGGTCTGTCGTTCTGCGACACACAGACATTCGACTTCGAGAGCATGACGAAGAAGGAAGGCAAGATGTACTACATCGATGGTAGCCGTATCAAGACAAGCATATGTGTGTTTCCGATACGAAGTTCTTCACTCCTATCCTCTCTCCTGCGATGAAGGTGCTTGAGAAGTACGACTACCAACTGCCTAAGATAAGCAATCAGAAAGCCAACGACTACCTTCATGTGATACAGATGGAGCTGCACTTCAGGCAGAAGTTGACTTTCCACGTTGCCCGCCACTCCTTCGCTACAATGGCATTGGCTCACGACGTGCCTATAGAGAATGTGGCTCGTATGCTTGGGCACCAGGACATCAAGACCACACAGATTTATGCCAAGGTGCTGCGCACCACCATCGAGCGCCATGCCACAGCCCTGCAGCGTTCAATCAGCTAAGACACGATAGAATATTCCCTTTAGTAACTGCGACTTTCCCGACTCATGGAAGGTGGCAGTTATTTTTTCGCATATATACCTCTGTCCACGTATGTAGAACAATGCACGAGGATTAGGTATTGTGTCAGAGAGGAAAGAGAAATGGAACTTCTGCTTTCCGTCAATCTTGTGCATTGACAAGCGCATAGAATTGGCTATGCCGTCTTTCAATCGCAAGGTGAATTGAGTTCTGTTATACCCAAACGAGTCAGTAACCTCCACCTTATCTATTATAGGATGTGGCTGATTACCGCCGAAAAGATAATGTCCACTCCAAAAACCGACATATATAACATCAAAGTATGCAGATGACTTCTCGGTTTCTCCTTTGCCAATCACATAGCTTGCAGTGCCTTGTGCCAAGTCTCCTGCATTATAGTCGACATCATCGTGATAGCGTACCGATGATAATTGCCCTTCATTGTTCGGTCTTTGTCCTATGTAGATGCCAGAAGATGCAGAGCCAGAAGAGCCTGTACCGTCTTCCGATATAGTCCATGTTTCTCTACTGCCCAACTCTCCGCAGTCGAGAAACATACAATTGCCATACTTGTCGTCAGTACCCTCTATCCATGCAGGAACGATTTTCAGTTCAATATCGTCAGCATCATTATCAACAAAATAATCTCCGAACTGATTTACAGGCATCAGACGGTTATAATATTTGTACCACTTCATGCCATTATGCTTGCTGACAAATTCTGATTTGTAGCAGTACATTATAAAATAGGTATCAATCTCCTTGCAATAAAACAGTCTGTTTCCGTCACTTCCAACTGGATAGCCACGGCTGAAAGACTCGCTGTATCCATGTCCGCTATGCCCCGTAGACTTGTAATAACCGCTAATCTTCAACGTCATTGCCTTGTCAATCAATTCCCGAAATGTATCATAGACCAAGGCCTTTGACTTGTTGGCTCTTATAAACCAGTCGCACGAGTAATATGACCACAGAAGCGCATCATTATCAGCGTATTTCAAGTTAGCCGAAGCGATGTACTTGCTTTCATCTTCTTGCGACACCTCTGTTGTGTAAGAGTCCAAGACCTTGTTTAAGATTACCTCTCCTGCCGATTTTGCCAGACTATTAGAGAAATGAAACTCGATGCGCTTAGCCTTATGGTTGATATCAAAATCTCCGAAAAGGAAGTTTTCAAGATGCTCAAAAAACTCGTTCAATGTCCAATGAGGCAATGCAATGGCAAAGTTCCACGCAGCCCATGCAGCCGGAAGCGTATTGCAAATCAAGAGATATTTATATTGCGATTGCTCCAGTTCAGCAAAGTTCGCCTCATACCCCAATTGCGAACAAATACGCTTCAAGATATACAATAAGTATGGCTGGAACGAAAGAGTGCTTTTGACATTCTCGAAGCCAGTGATGAAATGGACGGATGTGGTAACAGCATTCTGCAGATTGCCGGAATAGTTGTTTACCCACGGCAACGGCACCCAGTTGTTCGTTGGATATGGTTTGAACGCTTCTGCTGCTATAAGATTATCGCGCTTGGTAGGATATCCCAAATCCATTTCATTGAGATAGATATCGTCAAACGTTTCGTTAAAGTTCTGCTCGCTGCGCCCCTCCAGAAACTGCGTTTTTACTTCTACGTCCGATATTTCCGTTATTGTGATGGAGCCAGACTTCATAAATGCACCGTCACGTATGTCGCAGTCAAACACCACCTTCGACTTGATAACATCCGCTCTGTGGATGTGCCCGAAGATGGCTATGTTTCGGGCGCATCCCTTTAGTGGAAACGTAATTGTCAAGGTGTAGCTGTCACTACCCGTAAACAGACGGTTCTCGAAGATGAAGTCAAACGAAGTGTTCTTCTTCAAAAAAGCTTGTTTGCCATTGATTATTATTTCCATTTTTATTACTTTTGCAAAATGAAACATACACTAATTATAATATTCGCAAGTTTGACACTTTTTGTTGCAAGTCTTGTCTTTATTGACTATTGGAATTTCGATTTTCCACACTTGCTCATATTTCTTATTGCAAGTAGTGTCGTACTGTATATTTTAAGTAGATATGTGAAAGGTAAGCCTGCAAGACGAACACTTGCCACTTTATCATACATATCGCTTGCCACATGGATTTTGCTCCTAATATTCTTATTTATTGCTATGTATGTAATGACAATTGGCGAGGCTCACCATTAACCAGAGGTTACTCACTTTCTCCTACTCTTTGGTGTCTTGTTACGGATTAGTGTGTCATACTCGTCCTGCGCTTGCTTGATGCCAGTGTCACCCGTGACCGTGTTCACCGTGACGAAAGGCTCGCTCAATCGCTTCTCCAACTGCTTCATCGTATCAGCATAACTCTGCATAGCCTTTGTGTTCTGCACGATTGCAGCCGTAGCCAGTCCGTCCGGCTGCTGCTGCACGATGATAGGCTGTTGCTGTTGTGGCGTGCTATATGCTACTGGCGCAATAGTCCGACTCACATCATCGGCTCGTAAGGATCCGATGGTGTTAGTCCGCTGCGCATAGTCCAGGGCGTTGATGATAGGACGCGCAACCGGGTTGGCAAGCATCTCCTGCGACGCCACCCATTCCCCGGCATGAACCACGCCCACCTCTTGGAACTTGGAGCCTTTTGGTGTGAAGCCACCTTTGGCATAGCCCTGGCTTTCACTCGCTTGCTGTTGCTTTTTGATTGCAGCAATCTGAATTGCTCCAGCTGCCACCGCCATTGCAGCAGCCACTGGTGCCAGGATATAACCCACAAGCGGAATTGCCGCTGCCGAGCCATACGCCGATATGGCGTTCTGTGCCGTCTGCGCCACCGCTTGTATCACCTGCATGGCAAACATCTTTTTGTTCGCCTCGTTCTTTTTCTTTGCCAGCTCCTTCTGCTTCTGTTCTTCGAGCTTCTTCACCTTGTAGTTGTTGCCCTCCGCTTGCGATATCTCCTTGTCATACCGCTTCTCGATGGCAGCAGTCTGTATCTCCAGTTCCGCCTGAATGAGCGAAGTCATGCCCGAAAATATTGAAGACATGCCCGACGTGAGCGTGTCAAAAGAGCCTTGCACCGCCTGTCCGAGGTCCGAGTTCAGCCACTCCGTGATGTCCTCCGTCATGTTTTCGAGGAAGTTCTTGCTTGTGTCGTTGTACTCCTGACCATACTTCTTCGCCAGTGCCACCTTTGCCTTTTGATACGCTTCCTCGATGCGCAGTTTCTCCTTAGCATCGTCGCCAGCAGCCTTTATCTCCTGTTTGAAAACCTCATCGAGGGCAGCACTGTCTTTGGTGTATTTCTCCTTCTTCTCCGACTTGTTATCCCCGAAGTAGTCCTCTTTTATTTTGGCAAGCTCTTTCTGATGCTTCTTCTCGTTGTCCTCAACGGTCTTCTGATTACGCTTTTGGTTTTCAACGAGCTTATTCTGATAATTCTTCTGCGCTTGCAGCTGTTCCTTAGAACCGTCCGTGTAGACCTTCGTCAAACGGCGCAGATGCTCCAACTCCATGAGTTCAAGCGCATCATCAAACGTTTTTTGGTCTACCTTGCCATCAATGTACCGCTGTTTCTCCGTAGCAACCAGTTCATTATAGTATTCGTTCTCCTGCTTCGCCGATTGCGTGTTCTTGTCATCAGCGAGTTTTTTCTTTGCCTCATAGTATGCTGCTTCCGCTTCCAGTTTCTGTTCACTCGTAGCTTTGCCATTAGCCATGACCTTCTGATTGTACTCAATATCAATCTCTGTCATGCGGTTCGTGTACTCCTCGAAGTCCTTCTCACCCTTGGCGTATGCGATACGGTTGAGAGCCTGCTCCCTGGTCTTCCAGTCCTTCTGCGGTTTCAGCACATCCTCTGTCTTCGTTTTCTTGTCCGTCTTAGGAGGCGTGTATGGATGGTTCTGCGTCTGCTGTTCCTGCTTCTGTTCTTTCTTCGCTTCATTGAGCGCCTCCTTCTTGATGTCTTCGCCATATATGCCTAAGATGTTCGCCTCACGCTGGTCAAGCTCCGCCAGGTCCTCCTTTGTCTTGGCAAGCGCACGTCTGTTCGAGGCACGCAACGAGTTGACACCCAACTGCACCACCTTTCCCTCCTGACCAGGCATAACCGTTTCCGTTCTTGCCTCCATCTCATCCATGGCAACGACACGCTCCTGCCTCTGCTTTTCCAGATTAAGGTCGACACGCTGCTTTCCTATATCACGCAACTTATCCTTAGCACCCTCAATCTCATACTTGCGAGTCAACGACTTCAAGTAATCATCAAGAGCCTTCTTGTTCTCCTTATACTTGCCTGTAGTATCATCCAACTGGGCATTATAGTTCGGGATAATCTTGTTGAGCGCATCAATCGCCGTGTGTCTGTCCTTCAGCGACTGCGTTTCATCGCGAGCCACCGCAATAAGCGCATCAATCTTGTTCTTCTCGTCGATGATGCCCTCCTGCCCACGCTTGCGTATCTCCTGCAAGTCCTTTTCTGCTTGCGACACCTCTGTCATCTTCTTGTATAGCTTATAAAGAACCGCACCGAGAGCAATGGCTCCGGCTGCTATCGCACCATAGCCCGATGCGAGCAGAGCACCCTGCTTTTTGAGGTCCGACATCAGCCATGACTGTCGCACCCAGTTGCCCTGCAATTTGGCGAGCCCCATCTGTAACAAAAGGTGTGCAGCGTGCAATGTGGCGACCGTGGTCTTGTATGCCGTAGTCGCAGCCTTGGAAATGACGAGCCACGCATAATGCGCCTTGAAGGCAATGTTTGAAGCGTTCACCGCAATCTTATATGCAATGAAAGCAGCAGTCAGCGAAGCCAAGGTAAAAGCGTTCTCCTTGATGAACGTGATTGAAGTAGACATGAACTTCAACAACAAAGTGGTGGAAGAGATGACATGCTTCATTATCGGCTGCAGCTGCTCACCGAGTGCCACCGCCATCTCCGTCACGCCCTTGCGAGCCTTGTCAAGTCCTGCCTGCACCGTAGTATTCTGCACATTGAACTCATTTGTGACAGACGTACCCTCCGCAAACGCCTTAGTAGCTTCCTCCTGCTCCCACCGCACCATATCGAGGTTGCCAGCAAGAGCCGAAATCACCTGCGCAGCACGGGCACCATTCTCGCCCATATCCTTGAAGACTGGAGCCAGTACATCGATGTTGCCCAATTCGTGAAGACGATCCAGCAACATCAGCAGTCCCTCGTTAGTACTCTTCTTCAGCGTTTCGTTGAACTCCTTAGCATTAAGTCCCGTAGCCTTGATGATTTTGTCGTTCTCCTTGAACATATCCATAATGACTTTGGAAACAGCAGTTGCCGACATCTCCACCGCCTGTCCCTGGCTATCCAGCACCGCAGCGAAGCCCATGATTTCCGGGATAGTCATCTTCGCCTGGGCACCCACGCCAGCCATGCGCTGTGTGAAGTTTGCGAGATATGGAGCCGAAGCCGTGCAGTTCTGCGACAACTCATTAATAACGGAACCCACGGCAAGCAAAGCCTTCTCCGTGCCGAGGCGTTCCTCGTCACCGAAGATGTTTGTCAATTTTGAAAGAGTCAGTGTAGCCCCGTCACCGAGGTCGTCCAAAGCCACATTTATTTGGTCGGCAGCTTTCACAAATCCCAAGACATCCTCCTGCGAGGTTTTGCCCAATCGACCCGCTTCCTGCGCCAACTTATTCAGCTCCTCACGCCCCGTTCTGGTGTCAATCTTCTGGAAGTCCTCATTCAGTTGCTCCACTTCCGAAGCGTTCATTCCCGTAAATTTTCGGACATTCGCCATCTCCTGGTCCATATCCGCAAAAGCGTTCACCGCCGAGCGTCCAGCCATGATGATGCCCGTGATGGCAGCAGCAATGCCGGCAAGAGCTGTCTGCCAGTCGTTCAGCTTTCGGTTCATCCGTTCCCACAGGCTCTCATTCTCTCGCAACTGCGAGTTCACTTTGGCAATCTCCGCCTTAACACGCTTTATCGCCTCACATTGTCTGTTCCACTCTTCGCTTCCCCGTTCAAGCCCATTAAGGTTACGCTTCAGCTGTGACAATGTGCGGTTCAGTTCCTTTGGCGAAGTTTCATCGAGTCGTTGCAGAACATGCTCGACCCCTTTCGCTGCATTTTCAATCTGCGAGATTTGGCGATTGGTTTCCTTCAGTTCACGCTTTAGCTTCGTGAGCTGCTGTTTGTTTCCTGCTGCTGCCGCTTTCTCAATGGCTTTTTCGAGGTTTGCAGCCTGAGATTTCAGTTTCAGGAGCATATCTTCCGCCTGTTTTCCGTTTACAGTGAGCGTAACGGTCGCATTGGTGTTTATATTCGACATACGTCTTTCAATTTTATTGGTTTAATGATACGCAAAAATAACACCGCTAAAACACCACTCAAAAGACGAGAAATAAGGCAGTTTCGCCCGATTTAGGCACGCTGGCGCCGACAAAAACCGACGAAATTTAAGCGATAGAAAAACGAAAGGCTTGTGTATCAAGCCGTTAAGGGATTGTTAAGGGATTTTCCCTTAACCCGTCTTGATAAAGACCCCCCGACCGCCCTGTCCTTGCTGACGGCTACGACCGCACGACCTTTGGTAACTATTCAGCGGTAGGGCATGGCGGGGTTTC
>URLQ01000072.1 GCA_900548745.1 uncultured Prevotella sp. | reverse complement strand
CAAGGTCTCGGACGTGGTAAATGGCATAGATTTGCGCCTTACTAATATGGCAGGTGGCTATCCTTTCTATTTTGAGGGAACGACTTGGCATGATAGCGAAACACTTTATTTATGCGGTGAATTTTCCAACGATTCTATTCAACACAAAGCCATTCAAGAGGATATGTTTGGCAAGCAGAATGGCTATGCAGCCAAGCGTTTCATAAAGAACAAATACAAAAGCCTTATCCGTCAAGACTTTTCTACATTCAGAATTCAGTGGATGCTGTTTGTCGTTTGGATGAAATGCAAGGGCAATGCCGAGTTTGCCTCCTTGCTTTCAAGAATACCACAAGAAGCCATCCTCATAGAGGACACAACCAAACAACGTTGCGAAACTAAGGAAATTTGGGGTTGCAGCAACTTAGAGTTGGCAAAGCGTAGACCAGATGTAAAACGAATGGTTGTCAAACAAGCTAAGGCTACTATTCCCAATATATCCAAAGCGGCTTTGAAGCGTTTGGTTGATAAAGAAACTCGCAAGGTCAATCGCACAGGAACGTTTGTCGGTCAAAATAATCTCGGTAAGATTTTAATGATTTGCCGTGATTGTCTGGTCTATGAAACAGAACCGCCTATCGACTACGCTCTTCTCAATCAATCAAACATCTACATCTTAGGCAAACAAATCTCATTCAATAACAATTAAAATCACTTAGACAATGACAGACAACAATACTTTACATCCACAAAACAGCATCACCTTAATGAGTGGTGCTGTACTTGAGTGCTATCCCAAAGAAACACCTCAGACTGCCTTTGCTGACGACAAAATGAAGTTAGACACAACAGGCGTGTATCTGAACGTTGGCAACAAACCGAGTAAGCCACAACCAAAACCAACTGAAGAAACAGAACGGCAAAAGAAGCTCTTCACTGACCATGCTTTCTTTCTGTTGGCACACAAGGAACGCATTATGAGAGATAGCCGAATGTTTCTCACTCCTGTAGCCGTACAAAACGGACTCGCATATATGGGTACATCAGGCTTCAACGCTCCAACCGTAGGCATATACTTGGAATGGTGGGCTGCTTGCGCAAATGCTATGCGCATAGACAAAGATGGTAATCGAAGCCTCGTATTCCACTTAGCAGGCAGTCCGTTGAGCGGTGCAAACTATTGTTCGGAAGTTTACGAAGATGGAAGGATTGAGCAGATACATCTATCCTCATTTTCAAGTTGTTGGAAGCCTTTTACGTCTATCAATACACGTTACAACGAGGCAAAGCACATTTATCAAGCCTACACACTTGAAGAATTGCTTGCCATCTTGCACAATGAGGATAAGGGAAAGCTCGACTATACAAGAGAAATCAAAGAGTATTTCATGCAGCATGAGATAGACCAATTGAAAAAACGTGTAGAACATCTCAATGAAGAAGTATTCAAATGGTATACATTTTATAAAGATACTTACATGAAGCTCAACGAAGCAAGGATAAGTAAGGCTTTTTCCGAGTTCCAACTCTTTAAGAAGAATACCGAGAAGGAAATCGACACAATCAAAAAACAGAAACGAGAATTGAAAGCCAAGTTGAGGAGTGGTGGCATTGACAATATCACCTATCAGCACACTTTAACGCCTCTGAACAAGCGAATAAAAGATTTGGAGCTTAGCGTAAGTACAAGAAAGTATGAGTTAATCAACAAATACCTATCAGAAGGTATAAGCTACTCATCTATTGAAAGCTATATGAACAAAAAGAATAACATTTAAACAGGTAAGAATTATGATTGAAAAAGTTAATCCGGCGCATCCCGACAAGGTGGCAGACAGAATCGCAGGGGCATTGGTAGACCTTGCTTATTCAAAGGTAGAGAATCCGAAAATTGCAGTTGAAGTACTGCTTGGACATGGTGTAGTAAACATCATCATTGAGAGTAGCGTGAACATTTCAGACGCTGAGGCTGAGACTATTGTTAGTCGTATCACAAAGCGTACAGATTTGAAACTCTCTCTCGTAATGGTAGCACAAGACCCTATCCTTGCAAGCAACCAAGACGGAGAAGTACGCTGTGGCGATAATGGAATCTTTAAGGGTGTTCCATTGACTGAGGAGGAAAAAGAACTCAGCAAAATCGCCCATGACATCTACAAGCGTTACCCTTCAGATGGTAAGTATGTGTTAGGCAATGGCAAGCTTATTATCTGCCAAAGTAACGTCCCATCAGATGATTTGAAGCGAATCTACCCTAACGCCATTGTTAATCCGCTCGGAGATTGGACAGGAGGAACTGATGTAGACGCAGGAGCAACAAATCGCAAGCTCGGTTCGGATATGGCTCAGTCTGTTTCGGGCGGAGGAGTGCAGGGGAAAGACCTTTCAAAGGCTGATGTTTCCGTCAACATTTATGCTTTCTTGAAAGCCCAACAAACAGATAAAAAGGTTGAATTGTTTTGTGCTATTGGCGATGAAACTATTGACGGTAAACCTTATCGTGAGATAGTAGAAATCGCTCGTCAATACATCAAACAGGTCGGTGGCTTTGAGAAATTTGCCGAATGGGGATTATTCTAATAAGTAAGCGATATGTACCGATTTGATATTGACATTAATCCTATTGTCAACGGCAAAGAATGCCATTTAGAGGGCTATTGCGAAATGATTTCTTCTGATACTTTTAAAGTAACAATGACTAAGCCGTTTGGTGGACTATCCATTATAAAGCACTTTGATGGTATTGGAGAAATGGATATGGATGCAACTTTTTCCCAAGTCGAAAAGGACTTGATAACGTTGCTTGAACAAGAAACGAAGCGCATAGAATCAAAGTAATTACCAATTCTATGTGAACAAATGAAACTGCCAAGTGTTGAATTTTTAAAGAATCAATACTTGGCGGTTATTCTTTTACAGCTCAACACCTTCTTTTGCACAAATAGCCTTTACATTATTTATTAAGCTGTTCAAATCGTCTGCAATATAAGTAGTATTGTCATGCACTATTATAGAATGTAACGAAATTGTGTGAGAAAAAGAAAACAATTCAGATATATTTACATCCAAATGGGTTGCAATAGACTCCAAAGTAGATAATTGAGGATTGCCATTTATAGCTCGGGAAAGGCTTTCGGGAGCTATCTCCATTTTATTTGCTAAATCTTTCAGAGTCATATTCTGATTATTGCACAATTTCTTCACTGTTTGACTTAAATTGACTTTCATATCATTCATTTTTGCTGCAAAGGTAGCAAATTGATATTAAATATCAATCTAAATTATACGATTTAACTTTAGATATCACTAATAATTTGGTTCCAATTGATAATTTATGTACTTTAGCGGCCATAATAGTAACACATAATATCAATACGAATATGAAAAGAGTAGTTATATACGCAAGAGTTTCCACCGTCATTCAAGACTATGACAGGCAGGTTGACGAGTTAAAAGATTATGCGAAGCGCATGAATTATGAAGTAGTCAAAGTTTTCTGTGAGAAAATCAGTGGAGCAAAAAAGGTGGCTGAACGCAATGCGTTATCTGAGTTGTTGAACTATGTGCGAAACAACAAGGTTGACAAGGTGTTAATTTATGAGTGTAGCCGTTTGTCTCGTAGAATCGTTGACTTTCTCCAAGTCATTGAAGAACTAAACGAGCAGAAAGTATCGCTCTATATACATCAAAATGGACTTGAAACCTTGCTTGAAGATGGTTCTGTAAACCCTATCGCATCTTTGGTTCTCGGGATTATCGCTCAGTTTAACAGCATGGAACGTTCTTTAATCCGTAGCCGTATGAAGAGCGGTTATAACCATTTTAGAGATAACGGCGGAAAAGTTGGCAGGAAGACAGGTTATCGCAAATCACAAGATGATATGCGTGAGGAATATGCCGAAGAGTTACGACTTTTGAAAAAAGGTATTTCATTACGAAATGTATCTAAAATCACTCATACAAGCGTGAATACATTGCGTAAAGTGCGTGAATTAACAATTGTTGGCTAACAATTTCATCAAAGGCTTCATCCAAGTAGTATATTTGGAACAGTTAAACAAATGTCTAATGGTAAAAAAATAATGTATGGTAGAAAATAATGTAAAATGCAGTTATATACTGCAATATCCAAAAAGAGAAGAGAGCTTGGTATTTTTTAGTGTTCGTTGTAATGGTATGACAACCAAGGTATCAACAAAACAAGTGGTTAAAACAGAAATGTGGGACAAGAAAAAACATATTTGCTATACATCTAAGGAAAAATTTAAGGACAGAGATAATCGTGCAGCATCAAAGACCAATACCTTCTTGAAGAAATTCAACGATTTTATGTTAGATAAGATAAGCTATTGGAATGACTATAATAAACGTCTTACCGATAAGGATGAGCTAACGAGAAGTATCAAGCGTTATGCAAATTGGTTTTTCGATGGAGAGTTGAAGGCGATGGATAAGCAAGAAACAAAAGCTACGGAGTGGATGTTGAGCAATATAAACAGCGATAGACTTGATACCCACACAGGACGTTATGTAGCTGACCGAACGAAGAATGCTCAAACAACAGTAATTCACCGTTTACAATCTTTCTTGGAAGATTGCAATCTTGCAGATACGTTTGAGACATTCACAGCACAAAATTTTGGAACAAAGTTTATGGATTGGGGGTATAGCAAGAAGAATTACACAGAAAATACCATCTACGCCACTTATGAAATCGTAAAGGCTCAATTGAATGCAGCCAAAAGAGCTAAGTTTGATATAGACGATACCTATTATAAACAATTGAGAGGAAAGGGAAAGGACGTGGATAACATATATCTCAATGAGGACGAGATTAAAGCCATCTACAATTTGGATATACCAAAGCTCAAGCAAGAAGGCTTGATAGACGAAAAAAGTACAATGGAAAAGACAAGAGACCTTTTCGTTATCGGCTGCTATACAGGACTACGCAGGAGTGACTTAAACAAGCTGAACGATGGAATATGGAATTTAGACGAGAATGGGAATACAGTTTCTATTATTGCCGAGAAGACGAAAAAGCGAGTTATCATCCCACTGCATCCATGTGTACGAGCCATCTACAATAAATATCATGGTGTGTTACCTAAACTTGGAGACAAGCACAACAGTAATGAACATCTAAAAAACTTGGGGAGATTGGCAGGGATTAACGAGATTACAGCCATAACTGAAAATCGGGGTGGAAAGGTCACAACGCTCAAGCACAAGAAATATGATTTGATAGGTTTCCACACTGCAAGAAGGTCATTTGCTACAAATATGTTTTTGGCAGGTAAGCCTACCTACGCTATCATGCAGCTTACAGGCCATACCAACGAGCGCACATTTTATAAATACGTGAAGGCTACTCCCGAACAGATAGCCAAGTTATTGGAGTTCAACACTGCCATATAACCAATGCTATCGGGGATAAGCAGGGACGAAATCGGGGACGGTTTTGGATAAAATGTACAATAAAGGGGATTTGTTGACAATCAGTGATTTACGTCAACGAATCCCCTAACTTATTGAGTTTAAATTAATTCATCTTTATTTGAGTGGTTGTTTATCGGTATTCCGACTATTCCCACTCTATTGTTGCTGGTGGCTTTGACGAGATGTCATAGCATACGCGGTTCACTCCGCGTACCTTATTAATAATCTCATTGCTTACCTTTGCCATGAAGTCGTATGGAAGATGTGCCCAGTCGGCAGTCATAGCATCAGTACTCGTTACGGCACGCAAAGCTACAGGATGTTCATAAGTACGTTCATCTCCCATCACGCCAACGCTGCGTACTGTAGACAGCAATACTGTTCCTGCCTGCCATATCTGGTCGTAAAGCGAAACCTCAATCTCGCCGTTCTGCATGTCTGCCGGTACTCCGGCTGCCAATACGCGTCGTGCATCCTCACCGGAGAGCTTAACCTTATATTCGCGAAGTCCACGGATATAGATATCGTCGGCATCCTGAAGAATACGTACTTTCTCAGGAGTAATATCACCAAGGATACGTACAGCAAGGCCAGGACCAGGGAAAGGATGACGAGTGATAAGATGTTCCGGCATGCCGAGAGAACGGCCTACGCGACGAACCTCGTCTTTAAACAACCACTTCAGCGGCTCACAGAGCTGCAGGTTCATTTCCTTAGGCAGTCCACCTACGTTGTGATGGCTTTTGATAACCTTACCTGTGATGTTGAGGCTTTCTATGCGGTCAGGATAGATAGTGCCCTGTGCAAGCCATTTAGCACCAGTCTGTTTCTTTGCTTCGGCATTGAAGACTTCAACGAAGTCCCTTCCTATTATCTTGCGCTTCTTTTCCGGATCGGTAACTCCGGCAAGGTCTGCAAAGAACTTCTCTGAAGCGTCCACGCCAATAACGTTAAGCCCCAAGCACTCGTAGTCTTTCATCACATCGCGGAACTCGTTCTTACGCAGCATTCCGTGGTCAACGAAGATACATGTCAGGTTCTTGCCGATAGCCTTGTTCAGCAATACGGCAGCCACACTTGAATCGACACCACCCGACAGACCGAGTATAACCTTATCGTCGCCAAGCTGCTCCTTTAGTTCTTTCACTGTGGTTTCCACGAAGGAGTCTGCACTCCAGTCCTGTCTGCTACCGCAGATGTCAACCACAAAGTTCTTCAATAGCTGTGTGCCTTGCAGAGAGTGGAAAACCTCCGGATGGAACTGTACTGCCCATACCGGTTGCTTTGTTGAAGCGTATGCTGCGAACTTTACGTTTGCTGTAGATGCAATACACTTGTAGTCTTCTGGGATTGCGGTTATGGTATCTCCGTGGCTCATCCATACCTGTGAGTTGTCAACGAATCCTTTGAAGAGAGGATTCTCCTTGTCGAAAGTCTCAAGGTTGGCGCGGCCATATTCGCGTGAGTCAGCAGCTTCCACCTTTCCCCCGTTGGCATACGATATGTATTGTGCACCGTAGCATATTCCGAGCACAGGGATTTTGCCTATAAACTGGCTCAAGTCTACCTTGAAAGCCTCTTTGTCGTGTACCGAGTAGGGGCTTCCGCTGAGGATGACGCCGATAACGTTCTCGTCATCCTTAGGGAACTTGTTGTAAGGCATAATCTCGCAGAAGGTGTCTAATTCACGTACGCGGCGTCCGATGAGCTGCGTCGTCTGTGAACCGAAATCCAAAATTATGATCTTCTGTTGCATTTTGTTTTTATTGTTATAATGATAAATTCTTTTTCTGTTTTCAGTAAGAGCTGTTCAGCTTTCTCGTGTTTGCACGAAGTCTTCAGCTTCTTTCAGAGTGTCGAGTTTTCCTACGTCGAGCAGCTTGAGGTCTTCTTTCACGTAGCCTTTGATGATGTGGCTTTTGCAGGCTTTCAGATAGAAGTCTATTATTCCGAACTTGTCGGGGAAGTCTTCATCCATCATTTCGAACAGCCGTGGAGATATGGTGTGTATTCCCGCAAAGGCATACATCTTGCAGTCTTTAGGGTTCAGGTTAGGGTAGGGGCTTCGTACTTCTCCCGTCTCGATGTTTGTCCATCCGACGAGCCGCATGCTGTTGTCAAAGAGCAGATAGCGTTTCGTTTTCCTTTCGCTTACGAGCAGTACTGCATCAACTGTTGTGTTCTCCTTGTCGATGTTGCTGTTGCTGATTCCTGCTTCGTAGAATCTCTTCAGGTCTACATTGCTGAGGATGTCCACATTATGGATAAGAATAGGATACTCCTTGTCAAACAGGTCTTGTGCTTTCTTTATTCCTCCCCCTGTGTCAAGCAGTTTGTCTGATTCGTCGGAGATTCGTATATCTGTATTGAAATTGTTGTTCTCTTTCAGGTAGTCAGTAATCTGCGTGGCAAAGTGGTGAACGTTCACCACGATGCGTTCAGTTCCAGCAGATTTCAGTTTTTCTATAACATGTTTTATGAGCGGTTCCCCTCCTACGCTGACCATAGCCTTCGGCATATGGTCTGTTATGGGTTTCAGTCTTGTGCCTAATCCCGCTGCAAAAATCATAGCTTGCATCATATTCTATATAATGTATAATGAATGTGCGTGCAAATTTACTCATAAATTCTGTAAATGCAAAATAAAGCCCTGTTTTATATTCATTCATCTTTCTGATTTAAGAAAAAACATCAAAGTCTTTTTTTTGTTCTGCTCAACCCTGTAGCTTAAGTGTCGTATATATGTGATTTCTCCATAACTCTTAGGGATGTTGTTTCAGTACTTCCGTGGGATTACTCCAGGACTTCCGAGAGATTACTCCAGGACTTCCGAGAGATAACTCCAGTACTTCCGTGAGATTACTCCAGGACTTCCGTAAGAGTACAGGAAAGAATAAGTCAAGGCGTTGTCTTTTTTTATGAATCAGAAAGTTCAGTCTTTTACAAATGCATACCAATAACAGCCAACTTCTCCCGATATGTCAGACTTGTTGTTGAAAAACTTTAATATTTGTCATTGATTACTTTAATAATTGGGAATAATACAACATTTATTGTTTCTTTCTGTTAATTTTTTGATAAAAGTCAAGAGATTTAAAATTTAGTTATATATCTTTGCAAAAAAGAATGAAGAAAATATAAAGCCTGTTAGACAATAAACCTACCTGTGAAGCATGATAATTGGAAAATCCAAGAAAACACGATAGAATGTTGAATAAGGCAAGCATGTAAAAAATATAATAACAACTTTACTAATAATATTAACGCTAAATCTAATTGAGTATGCAAAAGAAGACAGCCTTTATAGGTACAGGCGTATGTGCTGTACTGTTTGCGGGCGCTTTGGCATCTTTGCCTTCACAGGCAAAAGCCAGTGGCGTACAAGAAAATGCTGCGTATGCATTAAATCAGAAAAAAGTAGTAAAAGGTCAGGTTACCGACCAAAACGGAGAGGCTCTGCTTGGAGTTATCATCAAACCGGTTTCCGGAAATGGAGGTACGGTAACTGATATTGATGGCAACTTCAGCTTTGACGGTGCTCCAGGTACAAAGGTAACTGTATCGTATGTAGGATTCAAGACTGTTACCGTGACCTTGAAGGAAGGAATGACCATCAAGATGGAACAGGATCTTGTAGGACTTGACGATGTTGTCGTGATCGGTTACGGCACGGTAAAGAAGAAAGACCTTACCGGTGCTGTTACGACAATGAAGACCGAAGATATTACCATCGCTCCTACAACCAATGCCATGGAGGCTCTCCAGGGTAAAGTGGCAGGTTTGGATATTACCAAGACTTCCGGTCAGGTTGGTTCAGGCGTAAGCATCCTGTTGCGTGGTAGCCGTTCTATTTATGGTGACAATGCTCCTTTGTTCATTATCGACGGAGTGCAGGGCGGAAGCTATGAAGACGTAAACCCTTCGGATATTGAGTCAATCGACGTATTGAAAGACGCATCCTCTACAGCTATCTATGGTTCCGCTGGTGCCAACGGTGTTATCATCATTACCACAAAGCGTGGTCAAGAAGGTAAGGCACGTGTAAACTTCGATGCATATTACGGATTCTCCGGCACACCTAACTTCCAGCACGGAATGGTAGGTGACGAGTGGATGAGATACCAGCGTGATGCCTATACATATATCCATGGTCAGGCACCGGCAGATGATGCTTCACTCTTCGGAAACTCCGACTATCTCAATGCCTATCAGCAGGGTAAGTGGATCGACTGGGTTGACCAGATCAAGAACACCGCAACACAGCAGAAGTACAGTCTTTCTGTTTCCGGTGGAACAAAGAAGACAAAGATTTTTGCTTCGGCTGCTTATACAAACCAGAAGGGTCTTATCGAGACTGACAATCAGAAGGTTTATCAGTTGAGGATGAACATCGACCAGGAGCTTAACAAATGGCTCTCTGCATCGTTCACTTCAAACCTTAACTATTCTGACCGGAATTTGGGAAGCCGCCATACCTTTATCAATGCGTTGAAGGCGCTGCCTCTTGGCGACCCGTATACAGAGGATGGAGAAATCAATTATAAATATGTAGGTGGCTTGACAACACCTCTTGGTGACTTCATCAAGAACCAGTATGCAGAGAATGTGCGTACTACATACCTGAATGTATCAGGTTCCATGACATGGACACCGATAAAGGGACTCTCTGCAAAGACCTCTTTCAACGGAATCCTGAAGCATGCAAGAAACGGTAAGTTCCGTGGTGCACAGGCAAGTGCTACAGCTCCTTCATACAGCTCGTTGCCATTCGGTGAGTCTTCAAACACCAACAACTGGCAGTACAACTGGGAGAACGTAATCTCTTACAACAATTCAATCGGTGACCACACGTTCGGCGGTCAGCTCATCTCTTCATACATCGTGGGTGAAACAGAGTATGCAAGAGCCTATTCAAACGGTCTTGCCATGGATTCTTATCAGTGGCACCAGCTTAAGGGAGGAGATTCAAAGGCATATTCAGAATATCAGAAGTGGCAGAAGCTTTCTTATGCCTTCCGTTTGAACTACTCTTATAAAGGACGTTACCTCTTCAACTTCTCTAACCGTTGGGATGGCGTTTCATGGTTCGTTGATGATAACAAGTGGGACATGTTCCCTGCTGTTGCTCTCGGATGGCGTATCAGCGAGGAGAATTTCATGGGCAAGGCTACTGACAGCTGGCTCGACAACTTGAAGCTGAGAGTAGGTTACGGTGTGACAGGTAACTCTGGTATGATGTCTACAGACCATGAGAACGGTATCACAGGTGCAAGTGCGTATGCAACACAGTCTATACCTTACTTCTTTACCGGAACAGGTATGCGCGATGGTGCAAGGGCAAATGTTATCCAGTACAACTCTTATGGTTCCAACACTCTCGGATGGGAGAAGTCATACAACTGGAACATCGGTCTCGACTTCGCAGTACTTCGCAGCCGCATCGCCGGTTCTGTTGAATACTTCAACACTACAACAAAGGGACTCCTCTTCCGTCAGCAGGTGCCTATTACTTCAGGTATCACAATGTGGGGTTCACCTATCTCTACATGGCAGAATCTTGCCAAGACAAGAAACTATGGTGTCGAGGCTACCATCACCAGCCATAACATCCAGAATAAGGACTTCACATGGAGCACAACGCTTACAGCTACATGGTCAAAGGAGAGAATCGTGTCAATGCCTATCGAAACAGGCTACTATCTTGATACGACAAACGGCAAGAACCTTTTCGTAGGTAAGGCTATAAACTCATTCTATGGCTACAAATATGCAGGCATCTGGTCAACAGCCGAAGCTGAAGAGGCTGCCAAGTATGGTTCTGAGCCTGGTTTGATAAAGGTAGAGACGATAGAGAAGGACGGCGACGGAGGTGTTCATCCTTATGGAACTGACGACCGTATGGTGCTCGGCCACTCTAACCCTAACTGGGTACTCGGTTTCACCAACAACTTCACATATAAAGGCTTTGACCTGAGCATCCACACAATGGCTCGTCTCGGTCAGATGATTCAGAGCGACATGCTTAGCCGCTACACCGCTTCTGACGATATCACAGTAAACCAGATTGCAGGTACCGACTACTGGACAGAGAACAACCAGGGAGCATACTTCCCACGTCCGGGTTCCGCAAAGAAGCAGTCTGCTTACTATTCTGCCCTTACATATGTGGACGGCTCATTCTTCAAGATTAAGAACATCACATTGGGCTACACTCTTCCGACCAGCCTCGTGAAGAAGGCATTCATGGAGCGTGTCCGCTTCTATGCAACAGCCTACAACCCTGTAATCTTCTGCAAGAGCATCCTGAAGGATACTGACCCTGAAACAGGTGGTTCTGATGCATTCCCAACATACAGGGAGTTCGTATTCGGAGTAAACGTAACTTTCTAATTATATGATGTGTGGAAATATAAAACAGTCCAACAATTAAAATACAAGAAAATGAAAAAGATATTATCAACAATACTTGGATCGGTACTCCTTTCTGGAGGATTGACATCCTGCACCGATATGCTCGAAGAGTATAATCCTGGTGGCGGCACAATGGAACAGTATGCCGAAACCAACAACTACGTGGCTTTCGTAAACCAGTGCTATTTTGCAATGACGAGATATTTCTATGGTACTGCCGACGGTACATCATCATGGGGCAAGCCGCAGGCTCTCTCGGCTGGCTATATGGCTCTCTCTGAGGCAGAAAGTGACTTGTGGACTTCGGCTGCAGACTTCGTAACTAACCAGCAGAACTACTTCTGGTTTATGGGCGGAGCGAAGAACACAACCTATACACAGGGATTCTGGAACTGTGCATATGATGGTATAGGAGCTTGTAATACTGCCATCGACATGGCTAAGTATAACAAGACTTATTCTAAGGAGCAGCTCAACTCATACATTGCCGAGGCGCGAATGATGAGAGCGGTATACTATTTCAACCTCGTAGAGCAGTTCGGCGGCGTGGTTATGATTACCGACACCAAGGGCGAGAACCTTACTTACTCTCCTAAGCGTACAGATCCGCTGACTATTTATAACGAAGTTATCATCCCGGACTTGGAATTTGCTGCACAGAACCTTAAGATAGGTGATGATGCTACAACTACCGACCCTCCAAGAAAGGCTGCCATAGCATTCCTCGCCAAGGCTTATTTGCAGAAGACACGTTGGGACAACGACAAACAGGCTGACTATCAGAAGGCTCTTGACGCAGCACGACTGCTTATCGAAGACTGTGAGACCGGTGGCGCTAAGTATAACACACACATGTATTCAAATATCGACGATGTGTTTGCTGAGGCAAATAACTACAGAAACTCTGAGGCTCTCTGGAAGCAGCGTTGGGCTGTAGACGGAAAGGCACAGGCTGGTTCAACCGGTTTGGCAAACTTGAACCGTAACGACGAGCGCTTCAACTGCTGGCTTACTCATTTCGGAGCACGTCAGAACCTCGGTGAGGACCATCAGAAGTGGGAAGGCTCAAAGGAGGGTGACTTCATGCCTACACAGCATCTGCTAAGCCTGTTTGTACAGAGCGACGGTACTCTCGACCCACGTTTCCACAAGTGGTTCACAACAGAGTGGAACTGTAACCGTGAGAGCGGATACGAGTGGACAGAGTCTGACTGCAACATGTACGGAAAAGACGCTTCCATGAAGGGAAAGAAGATCAACAATGGCGAACTCGCTATCAAGATTGTCATGCCGCAGGATGCTGACTATGCAACTGAAGTTGCAAAGGCTGGTACAAGCAACTATCTGCTCATTGACTACAAGAAGCTTTATAGCGATGCCGACAAGGAGATTATCGATCAGAATGCCGACGGAACAGAGAATCAGTTGAGATATTTCTGGCCGGTTCTCAACAAGCACAACTCTTCTAACTATATCGTAGAGAATTATGCAAAGTATCGTCTCGGTAACCTGAACGCTACGTTCATCATGCGTACTCCAGAGGTTTATCTCATAGCTGCTGAGGCTGCCTTGCAGCTCGGCGATGCTACTTCTGCAAAGAACTATGTCAACAAGATCCGTTCACGTGCCGGTGCTAACCCACTGCCGTCGGTAGACCTGCGCAGCATCCTGGATGAGCGTGGTAGAGAGCTGTGTGGAGAATACAACAGATTCTTCGACCTCGTGCGCTTAGGTCTTCTCGACTCAGTTAACTATCTGCAGGAGACCCACCCGAATCTTGCAAAGTATTGGGACAAGAACTATGTGTTGAAGCCAATTCCACAGGGTTACATCGACTTGATGAAGAATGGTCAGGACTTCGTAAACCCTGGTTATTAATCGTTTAGTAATGAAAAACTCATGTCTGCAAAACTTGCAGACTGACTGAAACCTAAATCGGTCGTTAGGGATTGTTTGTAATTACATTACACGCCCTAATGACCGTTTTGGGTTAAAAGGCGGATGTGTAATATTGTATTTTTATACAATTACACCGTGTATATCCTGTATGAAAAATCTGGAGGCGGATATGTTTTTTATTGCATATCGAAGCAAGCAGAAATAGAAGTCCAATCAACTTCAAATAGAAAGTTACCGAATTTCTATGAGAAAGTTACGGACT
>URLQ01000071.1 GCA_900548745.1 uncultured Prevotella sp. | reverse complement strand
TGTTGCTCAGGAACTTATAAATAAAGTTAAATTATAGTGTTGCGGAATTAAGGAAAAATAATTTGTAGCTAAAAGAAAAATTCATAATTTTGGGCAGAGAAAGAAATCACAGGCATTTACTTTCAATACGAAAAGCACTACACATCACACGATGTAAATATGCAACCTTTAAACAAAAGAAGACATACATATTGAGAAATTTCAAACCTTTTAAATACAGTTTTATTATGAAAAAAAAGAACCTACTCGTAACATTGGGACTGGTATTCTGCACCGGTTGCTTTGCGCAAGACTACGTAAAGGTGAATCTTGCCTCGGGAACAAAGGAATACAAAGTTGATGACATCAAGTCGTTCACCTTTGACGGCAACAGTCTGAAGGTGAACAAGCAGGACGGCTCGGCTGCCGACAGCTATCAGATGGCAGAAATAAAAGACGTAACTTTCGACATGACTTCGGGTATCGAGGACATGAAGATTGCAGGCGGCAAACTGACACTGAGCGTGGCTCCGGGCAGCAACCTTATTAATATAAGCGGCTACGACAGCAAGGAGCGCTATACAGTTGCCGTATACAACCTCGCTGGAGAGAAGGTGATGGGCATCGACTCTTGGAAGGGTACAGCAGTAGACGTTTCAGCTCTGCCAAAGGGTGTTTATGTTTTCAAAATCAACAATACAACTTTAAAATTCAGAAAGTAACGCTATGAAGAAATATATATTAATGTTGGTTGCCGCATGCCAGGGTCTGGCTATGATGGCTCAGTCGCCGATGTACAAGATGAAACTCACTCAGAAAGACGGCTCAAAGATTTGTGCTCTTACCGAAGATATTGAGTCTATCGAGTTTTTCAAGGTCGGCAAGGTGCAGGTTGAAATCTCCGAGAGATACAAGACATCCACATCGCTTGGCGTAAACCTCGACATAGAGATTAACGCATCACAGCTGAAGGCGGTATTGGTGCCGGCATCGCAGACTATATCTGACCCCAAGACATATATAGAGGAGAACGCAACTGTTGACAGCAAGGTATCATACAAGAAAGCTTTCGACTTTCTCACTCCAGAGACGGAATATACAGTATACGCTATGGCATACGACATGGACGGAAAGCCAAGCGAGGTGACACAGAAGACCTTCAAGACCGGCAAGGTGGAAGATGATCCATTCAAGGTTGAAGCAAAGAACATTCGTACAACAAAGCTCGACTATGTCGTAACGCCGAAGGATCCAAACGTGAAATACTTCACAATATGTGAGAATCTCAAGAAGTATCTTCAGGACTGCGACGAAGCAGATGGAGCTGGTGACGTAGTGAAGCATTTCATCGCTATGTGGAAAGCATTCGGTGGTATGTGTGGTACAACTTGGCAAGAGATGCTGAAACAAGATCTGAAACAAGGCGTATATGATACAGAGGCTGACAACAACACCCCGCAATCACTGTTTTGGGACAATGACTGTGCCATCATCACATTCGGTATAAACGAGAATGGTGAGCTGACAACCCCTATACAGATTGACCCTGTAAGAACAAAAGCTCCGGAAAAGTCGGACATGACCATCAAGCTGACACTCGTTACCAACGAATGGAGAAACGTTGTCATAAAGGCAGAGGTTTCAGATGAAGACCATCCGTATTATATAACAGCACAACCAGAATCTCTTCTAAACGGACGTACCGACGATGAAGTTGCATTGTGGATTTTTAATAATGGCGATATGTCAGACTATACACGTACGGGAAGTCAAGAATGGACCTTCAGAAGCCGCTACGGTGGAGAAGTATATCACGTATATGCATGGCCTATGGATGGAGGTGCACCTGCCGGAGACCCTGTAAAGATTGAATTCACACTACCGGAAGGCCCGTTCTAAGAGTATTGCAACAACAGTACACATTTGTAGAAACTTATAAAAGACAACATACATGAAAAAGATAATAACAATGGCGATTGCTGCACTGCTTTCAGTAACAGCCTTCGCACAGGAGAAGAAAGATAACGTGATAAAAATCACAACCACCGACAACGAATCTGAAATTATGATGCTCAACACTGTTGAGAACATCTCATTCGAAGAGGTTACACCGCTGACCATGGATATCGAGGTAAGCAACATCACAAAAAACTCCATGGACATTGATTTTCCTATGCCGGAGGGTTGCAAATACTGGCTGATGTGCATACAGAAGGAAGAGATATGCGGCACATACGCTGAAAAGCGACAGGAAATAAAACAAAGGTTCAACGACCGCTTCACTGAAGACAAGTTCCTGCGCATTCCAAACTTCGAGGCAGGCACCACCTATTATATATATGCCCTGATGTTTGACCAGGATGGTGTGGCTGCTGGTCTTGCCGAGACTTCAGCAACAACCCTGCCTGATGAGTAAAATCAATCTGACTGATATATAATATATGAGGAAAGCGAATTCAGCTTTCCTCATATATTATTCAACCTTATCATTAATCTTTTTTTCCTGACTCCGCTGATTCATTCAACAACACTCCAGTCAACAAGCCCCTTACCTTCACTGTCAAGTTCTATCGCAAGCCCTACGACCTTGCGTGTATCCTACAATTTCATTAAGTGCCTGTCGCACTTCCTCGTTGGGTATTCCGAGTATATATCCAAATTCACTTTCACTGTACTCTCCGCCAAGTACTGCAGTACTCTTACGTAAGTACTGAAACAACCTCCCTGAAATTTATGGAGAAAGTCACATATATTCGATACGATTTTTCCGTTGCCTGCAAACAAATAAATCCCCCGGAGTTGATATCACATCATCTCCGGGGGAACCTCCAAATACACTTTTCAGTATTAATTATATTTACTTAGTTATTGCGCGAGAGTTCTGAACTCTACAGTCTGAACGTCTGTTGTTATCGCAGCGTCAAAGCCGTAGATGATAAGAACGTAATCAGTGTCGGCAGAACCTACTTCTACCTTATACTCCTGATTGCCCTTCTTTGTAAAGTTATCTGCATAGCCGCCGTATGATCTTGACAGAATCTGCTTTGCAGCAAGTGTCTTGTCGCCATTAGCTGCTGAAAGGAAGTTTTCCCAAACTTCTTTTGGCTGTGCATCAATCATATAAGGGTCGTCATTGGTTGTAGTAACCTTTACATCGCATCCGTCAGCGTATGTTTTTACCACCTCACAGCTGATAACGTTGTTTGATGGAGCTACTGCTTCTGTAGTAAACTCTTTCTCATACACACCTGTCGTGAAACTGCCGTCGTTGTTCATACCATAGCAATAAGCATAGTACTTTGTTCCCGGTTCGAGGTTCGACTGTATGATGTCTCTTGTATCCTTGGTCTTAGGACCACTTACAAGGATATAAGAAAGATACTCGCTGAGTCCGTAATCAGCCTGCTCTGCGCTATACTGCAGATATTCGAGGTCGGCAGTCTGGATATCGCCATACTTCTCAATCATCTTTGCACGGTTAGCCTCTGAAGCCACGAAATAATAGTATGTCATTGCATTGTCTTTCGGAGTAAAGCTGACAGTAGCAGTAGTCTTTGTCACATCAGTCACATCGATGGAAAACTCGTCAGTAGCCTACTGCTGCGTATTGAGTGTTGTAGCTGAAGTCTTTGAAAGACCTGCCACCACACCATCCTGGTCGTACATCAGTGCATAGATATAATAGGTGGTGCCTGCCTCGAAGTTTGGAATGCGCAGGAACTTGCTCTCGCTGAACTTGTCGTTGTACTTTTCCTTTATAGCCTGACGCACTTCAAGATCTGTACCAGTAAGCTCCTCTTTCTGTATGCACATCAGCCAATACTTGCAGCCGCTTGGCATAGGGAATTCTATATCCATTGATGTTTCGGTGATATTGCTCACTTCAATGTTCATTGAAAGCGGAGTGATCTCCTCGAAAGAGATGTCCTGCACTTTATCAAGCAGCAACGGTGTTGTCAAGCCATCTATGGTCTGTATTCTCATGACTCTTTCACTTACCTCCTGAGCGAATGTCACCGCCGAGAACATTGCGGCAATCGCCATTGTTATTATCTTTTTCATCGTATGTTATTTTTTTTAGATAATTCTTTGCTTTATTAATTTCCCCAACTACCTTCTGGAAGAACGAAATCCAAGAAAACCGGTTCTGTGGTCGGTGCTCCATAGGCATCTATACCTATTCCTATAGCGTAATATTTCTCTCCACCCTTGTTAGGTGTGAACTCCCAATCCATACTTCCGCTCTTTCCCATGTTAGCATAATCCATAGTACCGCTATACAACAGCCACTTAACAAAGTCGCCTGCCTCACGATGTGCATCTACAAGCTCTGCTCTCTGTACGTTTACGATGTATGTATCAGAGTTTGAAGTTGTGGCAGAAACCACTACATTACGCCACTCGTTGGTCTTGAGCTCAAGACTTATCTTATTTGAAGATGGTGTAGGAGCAAGAGTTTTTGTCTTTGTAATCTGTATTGGGGTGACAAGTTCGCCGGTATTTGTAATACCGAAGGTTATGATAACCTGGTCAGCATCCCAAAGAAGCTTCTTCTGTGTGTTATAGTCTGCCTCTGAGTCATAGACGCCTGTCTTTGCATAATACCTGATCGCCTGCTGCCATGTCTCTCCATACATGCTACCCATTGCTTTCCAATAAGCGATGAAATGCTGGAGCACGTCGCCGGCATTATCGCCTGCACACCAGTCGTTATAGAAATCCATACCTGTGGTCTGTACAACATACTGTATGCTGTTATCCTTAGGAGTAACGACATAGTCAAGAGTTGTTGTCGTGATATTCTTTGCCTCTACAACAAAGGGGTCGTCTTCTGTCTTGCCAGTTGTCATCTTAAGCTGGCTGACCTCGCTTGCAAGACCATTATCGTCGTATGCAAGAGCATAAATCATATAGTCGGTTTCCGGTGTGAGGAAATCGAATGACTTCTTGTATGACACCTTGCTGTCTACTGTAGCATTCTTCTCTATGTAGCCCTTTATGTCTGATACTGTCTGACTTGCCGGAACACATACTGCCTTCAGACGGCTTACGTTGGCGTCGATGTCGAGGTTGACAGCAAGAGAGGTACTCGTCTTATATCTCTCTGACAACTCTACCTTCACCTTTCCAAGCTTTGAGAAAGTGAGTTCCTCTACCTCATCGGTACGTGCTGAAAGTTTTGAACCATCCTTCAAGGTGATCTTCATCTTGTAGTTCGGTGACTGTGCCATCACTGCCAATCCCTGACATGCGGCAATCAAAAGAAGTAAATATTTCTTCATAGTATTTTTTACTTTCTGAATTTTAATGTACTGTTGTTAATCTTGAACACATAGACGCCACCTGGCAATGCTGACACATCTACAGCCTCACCCTTCCAGTTGTCGAAGCCGAGAACCTTCTCTCCTGCAAGGTTGTAAACTGCTACGGCATAACGCTTCTTGCTGTCATAACCGCTTATTTCTATAAGGTTGCTGCCAGCCTTTACGTTGATAGCAAGTCCTTCGCCTTCTACCTTCAAACCGTTTACGCCTGTAGAGGCATCGAAACTTATATTTACTATCTCCGCGAGCTGATAGGTGTCGGAAGCATTTGTCTGCTTGTTTACTTTCAGACTATTGCCATCGAAAGTCATTGACTTGATCTCATCAAGCTTATACACTTTCTTTCCTGAAGCGAGGTTGATGGTTACATCATCCTGTGCAAAGCATCCGGCGCTTATTGCCAGTCCAATTGCTACGAGTAGTTTTCTTTTCTTCATATATTCACGTTTTTAATGGTTTTCATATTATATTTTATGGTTTCCGTATTTACACCCTGCGCATCATTCTTTTTTTATTAGTTTCATTTATACACTTAATCGTTTTATAAGCATATCAAATTGAAAGTCTAAATGGTTTTGAATTTTTGCACGGTCCAAATTTACGATTCTTTATTTTACGTCCAAAACAATTTATATAAATTATGCCATCATTCCGTGGCAAATTCAAATTTACCATATTTAGTTGTAAATCAATTACTTAAACTCATTAACATTGCATTTTGCATCACTCTTTGCAACAAAAATGCAACAGAAAGAACCGAAACTCATCATTAATTATACAAGAAATAAGCAAAGAAATCTGAGTTATAATATTTTTCAATCTGACATAAAAAGTATATCTTTGCATAAGATAAGCTTCGGCTCGGCAATAAATCTCAAATAACATTTGGATTATATTGCACTCGCCTTGCATTATCTTTGCATAAGACAAGCTTCGGCTCGGCAATAAATCTCATAAGATAATATGCGCAAGATTCATATATTTTTCACACTCCTGGCTTTTGCCATACTTGTAAGCTGTGACTCAAACAAGAGCAAAAGCAGCAAGCTGGTGCAAATCGACTCGCTACTGAACAGCGGACTTGTCGATTCTGCATACAACGAAATTGACAACATCGAAGTGAAAGACTTGCAGACGACTGCAGATTCTGCCTATTTCTTCCTGCTAAGGACACAAGCGGAATATCGCCTCTACAAGCCTTCATCGTCGATGGAATCGCTGAATTTTAGCATTCACTACTATTCTAACGGTAAGGCACAGCAGGAGAAACTTGCTGCGGCTTACTATTATAAGGGATGCTTCATGTATGACTCGGGAGACATTAAGAATGCCCTTAATTATATAAAAAACGCCGAATTCATCGCTGAAAAGACTAACAATTCGGAACTTAAACATAAAATTTACGCCAGTCTACTTGTTATTAACGAAGAGGCTGGCGAAGACAGAACGGCTCTCGAATACTCAAAGAAGTCGGTCAAAGAATCTATCAAGGCAAAAAGGAACGACTGGCTCGCACATGCCTATAACAACATGGCGGTGCTGTATGCCAAACTTAAGCAAAATGACAGTTCTGACGTATACCTTAAAAAAAGTATGGCACTGCTGAATGTCATACCGAAGAAAGACAGCCAGTTCATCATGAACAACATCGGTGTATACCTTATGAAGAACGATTTGAAAAAGGCAGAATACTATTTCAAGAAGGTTCTGGATATCTCACCTATGGACGAAGCGTATGAAAACCTTGCCAACGTCTATGCCATCGAAGGAAAGACGGACTCGGCAGAGGAGATGTGGGCAAAGGCTATGCAGACGGAAAATCTAAAGATTAAGGACGAGACCATGCACTCCATGTTCAAACACCACATGAAGGAGGAAAACTATGCCCATGCTGCTAAAACGGCTGAAAGACTGATTGCTCTTAAAGACAGCCTGTCGGAAAGGCAAACAGGCAACAACGTGAAAGCGATTCAATCTGAATTTGACAACATCAAGTCAAAGCAGAAATACGAAAGGAACATTATGATAGCCATAATTATCATTACGGTTCTTGTTCTCATTGCCACGGTTTCCATACTGTTCCTCCGCTACAAACAGTATAAGACAAAGGCAGCAATGGCTCACGACCAGATGATGATAAAGAATTATGAAAGCCAAATAAAGGAACTTGAACGTATGGACCAACATAAAGAGAAAGAGATTGAAACCATAAACAAAAGGAAAGAGAAACTACTGGACAAGCACCGCGACACCCTGAACCGAGGATATATCCTCTTCAATGAGATTCTGAATGGCAAGACGACTGTTCTATGGAAGAAAAATGACTTTGAGAATATAATAGAATACTACCGTCTTGTGGATATGGAGTTTGTAGACATGCTCGACAACTCGTATGATGAGCTGTCACCAAAATACAAGTTCTTCCTTATCCTTGAACACACAGGAAAGACTGATGCCGAAATCATGAACATCATGGCTGTTGCCGAAGTTTCTCTCCGCTCTATCAGATCCAGAATCAATAAGAAGAAGAAATAAGAAAACTCTCATTAGAAACAAGGGAATTCCAGTATGGGAATAAGAAAACTCCCATTTCATCGTTGCCTTAGAAAATAATTCATTTTCCACGCAACCCGATGAAACGGGAGTTTTTATTGTATATAAGAACTGTTACCAGCTCTTTTCAAGATTCTTAGTTCTCGTCTACTGTCTGCTTTTCAGAGTAGTCGATGACGTTGCGGCGATTAGCCTGCATACGGTCATGCTCCTCTTTTGAACCTACAATAATCTTCTCGAACTCGCGAAGTCCTGTACCTGCAGGTATTAAGTGTCCGCAGATAACGTTCTCCTTCATTCCTTCCAACTTGTCCTGCTTTCCACGGATTGCAGCCTCGTTGAGCACCTTCGTTGTCTCCTGGAATGATGCAGCAGACATGAAGCTCTTGGTCTGAAGGGCTGCACGTGTGATACCCTGAAGAATCTGAGTAGATGTTGCAGGCACTGCATCACGAACCTGAACAAGTTTGAGGTCACGACGCTTTAAGCTTGAGTTCTCATCGCGAAGCTTGCGAACTGTGATAATCTGTCCGGCACGGAGGCTGTCGCTGTCACCAGCGTCTGTTACCACCTTTTTGCCCCAGATACGATCATTCTCTTCTGCGAAATCGAGCTTGTCTACCATCTCCTGCTCAAGGAATGTTGTATCGCCCGGATCATTGATCTGAACCTTACGCATCATCTGACGAACGATAATCTCGAAGTGCTTGTCATTAATCTTCACACCCTGCAGACGATATACGTCCTGTACCTCATTAACGATGTATTCCTGAACGGCGGTAGGACCCTTGATGGCAAGGATATCACTTGGGGTGATGCTACCATCTGAAAGAGGAGTTCCTGCACGAACGGCGTCATGCTCCTGTACAAGAATCTGCTTTGACAATGATACAAGATATTTACGCTGCTCACCTGTCTTGGAGGTAACGATAATCTCACGGTTACCGCGCTTCAGCTTACCCATTGTTACCTCACCGTCGATTTCTGATACGACAGCTGGGTTTGAAGGGTTACGAGCCTCGAAGAGCTCCGTAACTCGTGGAAGACCTCCGGTGATATCTCCTGCCTTACCGACAGAACGAGGAATCTTGACGAGAGTGGTACCGGTAGCTACCTTCTGTCCGTCCTCAACAACAACGTTACCACCTACCGGGAGGTTGTATGTTCCAACCACCTCACCGTTCTCATCTACGATATCACAGGTTGGGACCTTTGTCTTGTCCTTAGACTCTGTGATGATGCGCTCTGTAAGACCTGTAGTATCATCGGTCTCAGAGTGGTATGTAACACCTTCTATCACATCGCGGAACTTCAATGTTCCGGCATATTCCGTTACGATGACAGCATTGAATGGGTCCCACTTTGCTATCAGTTCGCCCTTGGAAAGGACATCGCCATTCTTGTGATACAAAGAACTACCGTATGGCACGTTAACTGTTGAAAGCACGATGTCTGTATGAGGATCGATGAAACGAGCCTCGGCAAGACGGCTGACAACCATCTCACATTCTACATCGCTACCATCTTCAGCCTTCTCAACAAACGGTACGGTACGAAGCTCATCGAACTCGATTCTTGCATCGTTCTTTGCAACGATAGATGCATTGGCTGCTGCATTGGCAGCAATACCTCCGGCGTGGAACGTACGAAGTGTAAGCTGAGTACCTGGCTCACCAATAGCCTGGGCTGCAATGACACCGACAGCCTCACCCTTCTGTACCATTCGACTGGTGGCAAGGTTACGGCCATAACACTTCATGCAGACACCATGCTTGCTCTCACAAGTAAGCACAGAACGAATCTCAACGCTTTCAATAGGAGAATCTTCAATTGCCTGTGCTATAGGCTCTGTGATTTCTTCACCAGCAGCAACGATAAGCTCTCCGGTTGTAGGATTAATGATATCATGTACAGATACACGACCGAGGATACGCTCATACAAGGTAGAGATCACCTCATCGCCATTCTTCAATGCCGTACATACAAGTCCGCGAAGTGTTCCACAGTCTTCCTCATTGATGATAACATCATGGGAAACGTCTACAAGACGACGAGTCAGATATCCGGCATCGGCAGTCTTCATGGCGGTATCGGCAAGACCCTTACGGGCACCGTGGGTAGAGATGAAGTACTCCAACACGCTCATTCCCTCCTTAAAGTTAGAAAGAATAGGGTTCTCGATAATCTGCGCTCCTTCAGCTCCTGCCTTCTGAGGCTTTGCCATAAGACCACGCATACCTGCAAGCTGACGAATCTGGTCCTTAGAACCACGGGCTCCGGAATCAAGCATCATATAAATAGCATTGAAACCCTGGTCTGCCTCTGTCATCTCTTTCATCAAGACATTTCCGAGCTCATTGTTTACGTGGGTCCACGCATCAATTACCTGATTGTAACGCTCCTTGTCTGTGATGAATCCCATATTATAGTTGTCAGTAATCTGACGAACTTCCTCATTTCCACGTTCTACAAGTGCCTTCTTCTCCTCTGGAATGATAATATCATCAAGGTTGAATGAAAGTCCTGCAAGATATGCCATGCGGTAACCGAGATTCTTGATTCCATCAAGGAACTCACATGCACGGGCAAAACCTACTGCCTTGATTACATCAGAGATGATGTCACGAAGACTCTTCTTGGAAATTACCTTATTTACGAATCCAACCTCGTCTGGAATGATTCCGTTTACGATTACACGTCCGACAGATGTCTCTACCATCCTCTGAACGAAATTTCCCTTCTCATCAAGGTCCTTAACAACAACCTTTACCTGAGCATGGAGGTCGCAACGCTTCTCATTGTGCGCAATGATTGCCTCCTCCGGTCCGTAGAATGTCAGTCCTTCACCCTTTGCTCCCGGACGAATCTTGGTGATATAATAAAGACCAAGCACCATATCCTGAGATGGCACTGTGATAGGAGCACCATTGGCAGGGTTAAGAATATTGTGGCTCTGAAGCATCAGTATCTGCGCCTCAAGTACTGCCTCATTGCTCAATGGAAGGTGAACAGCCATCTGGTCACCGTCGAAGTCGGCGTTGAACGCTGTACATGCCAACGGATGAAGCTGGATTGCCTTACCCTCGATAAGTTTTGGCTGGAAAGCCTGGATACCAAGACGGTGAAGTGTAGGGGCACGGTTCAAAAGTACCGGATGACCTTTCATCACGTTCTCAAGGATATCCCAGATAACAGGCTCACGACGGTCAACTATCTTCTTTGCGCTCTTTACAGTCTTCACAATACCACGCTCAATAAGCTTACGGATTATGAATGGCTTGTAAAGCTCTGCTGCCATAAGCTTAGGCAGACCGCACTCACCCATCTTCAACTCCGGACCTACAACGATTACTGAACGTGCTGAGTAGTCAACACGCTTACCGAGAAGGTTCTGACGGAAACGTCCTGCCTTACCCTTCAGAGAGTCAGACAACGACTTCAACGGACGGTTTGACTCGCTCTTAACGGCGCTGCTCTTACGAGAGTTGTCAAACAAGCTGTCGACAGCCTCCTGCAACATACGCTTCTCATTTCGAAGAATAACCTCAGGAGCCTTGATTTCAATAAGTCTCTTAAGACGGTTATTTCTGATGATTACACGACGATAGAGGTCGTTAAGGTCTGATGTGGCGAAACGTCCACCATCCAATGGTACCAAAGGACGGAGTTCTGGAGGTGTGACAGGAATGATCTTCATAATCATCCACTCTGGCTTATTAATGCCACGGCTGCCACGGAATGCCTCTACAACCTGCAGACGCTTCAAAGCCTCTGTCTTACGCTGCTGGGAAGAATCACTGTTGGCGCGGTCGCGAAGCTCATATGACAGACCGTCAAGGTCTATGTTCACAAGGAGGTCATAGATAGCCTCTGCACCCATCTTTGCGATAAACTTGCTTGGATCGGTATCTTCAAGATACTCATTGTCCTCAGGAAGCTTATCTATTATATTAAGGTATTCATCCTCTGAAAGAAGGTCCATCTTGTGGGAACCGTTGAGCTCCTGTCCTTCTTTCTCGGGATCTATCTTACCAGCCATGATACCTGGCTGTATTACGATATACTTTTCATAGTATACCACAGCATCAAGTTTCTTGGTAGGCAGACCGAGAAGGTAACCGATCTTATTCGGCAGAGAACGGAAATACCAGATGTGGGCTACAGGAACAACCAGTTCGATGTGACCTGTACGCTCACGGCGAACCTTCTTTTCTGTCACCTCTACACCACAACGGTCGCAGACAATTCCTTTATATCTGATACGCTTGTACTTTCCGCAAGCGCATTCATAGTCCTTTGTAGGACCGAAGATACGCTCACAGAAAAGTCCGTCACGCTCTGGTTTATACGTACGGTAATTGATGGTTTCCGGCTTGGTCACCTCACCGAACGAATTCTCGAGGATTTCCTCCGGAGAAGCAAGTCCGATGGTAATCTTCGTAAAATTACTCTTTATCTTTGAATCTTTCTTGAAAGCCATAATTCTTATTTATATATTGTTTGTAAAGAGTCTATTATTAATCAAGAGTGATACTAAGACCCAAACCGCGAAGCTCATGGAGCAATACATTGAGTGACTCAGGGATACCCGGCGTTGGCATCGGCTCACCCTTAACGATAGCCTCATATGCCTTTGAACGGCCAACCACATCATCAGACTTGATTGTCAGAATCTCCTGAAGTACATGGCTTGCGCCGAATGCCTCCAGAGCCCAAACCTCCATCTCTCCAAAACGCTGTCCACCGAACTGAGCTTTACCACCAAGTGGCTGCTGAGTGATGAGCGAGTAAGGACCGATGGAACGAGCGTGCATCTTGTCCTCAACCATATGACCGAGCTTCAGGAAGTAAGTGATACCTACTGTAGCAGGCTGGTCGAAGATTTCTCCTGTCTCACCATCATACAAGTGCATAGAACCGAGGTTTGGCAAACCAGCCTTGTCGGTCCACTCCTTAAGGTCGTCAAGCTTAGCACCATCAAAGATAGGTGTAGCGAACTTCACGCCAAGGCGCTTACCTGCAGCACCAAGGATAGCCTCAAAGATCTGTCCAAGGTTCATTCGAGAAGGCACGCCCAATGGGTTCAGCACCAAATCAACAGGGCGACCATCTGGCAAGAACGGCATATCCTCCTGACGAACAATCTTTGATACAATACCCTTGTTACCATGACGTCCGGCAAGTTTATCACCGACACCGATCTTACGCTTCTTGGCAATATAAACCTTAGCCATCTGGATAATACCTGATGGAAGCTCATCACCGATGGTAATAGCAAACTTACGACGCTTGTTTTCTGCATCAAGAAGCTTTGCCTTCTTCAGGAAGTTAGTAATAAGCTTTGATATCAAGCCGTTTGCATGCTCATCCTCAGTCCAGTTGTTTGACTGTATTCCCTCATACTCAAGATTCTTAAGCTGAGTTGTGGTGAACTTGCTTCCCTTTGTGATGATTTCAGCTCCAGAGTAATCCTTTATACCCTGAGAAACCTTATCCTCCGTAAGTGTCAACAGTTTGTCAACGAGAATATCCTTCAAGTCATCAATCTTTGCCTCATACTCTTCGTCTATCTTTGCAAGGATAACCTTGTCTTTCTGCTTAGAAGCACGAGTCTTGATAGCACGAGAGAACAACTTCTTGTCGATTACGACACCACTTAGGGAAGGATTAGCCTTCAAAGAAGAATCCTTAACGTCTCCAGCCTTGTCACCGAAGATTGCTCTCAACAGTTTCTCTTCTGGTGAAGGATCGCTTTCTCCCTTTGGAGAAATCTTACCAATAAGGATATCACCTGGCTCCACACGGGCACCAACACGGATAACACCATTGTCATCAAGATCCTTGGTTGCCTCCTCGCTTACATTTGGAATATCATTTGTAAATTCCTCAGTACCACGCTTTGTCTCACGCACATCGAGAGAGAACTCATCAACATGAACGGAAGTAAGCACGTCGTCACGAACAATACGCTCATTCAGCACGATAGCATCCTCATAGTTGTAACCCTTCCATGGCATGTAAGCTACAAGGAGGTTACGTCCGAGTGCCAACTCTCCATCCTCTGTTGCATAACCCTCTGTCAGGATATCTCCCTTCTTGACACGCTGTCCCTTGTTACAAATAGGACGCAAGTCGATGGTCATGTTCTGGTTTGTACGACGGAACTTAGGAATACGGTACTCCTTAAGAGCCGGTTCGAAGCTGACGAACTCCTCGTCCTCTGTTCTATCATAGAGGATACGGATTGTCGTTGCGTCAACATATTCTATAACGCCCTCGCCTTCGGCTGTAATCATTGTACGTGAATCAACGCAAACCTGCTTCTCAACACCAGTACCAACGATTGGTGCCTCATTATGAAGCAACGGAACTGCCTGGCGCATCATGTTGGATCCCATCAACGCACGGTGAGCATCGTCAT
>URLQ01000070.1 GCA_900548745.1 uncultured Prevotella sp. | reverse complement strand
CTCCGGGCAGACCGACGATGATGTGTCCTCCGGTGATGATACCCCTGTCGTGGGTCGCCGCAATGGCGCGCCTGGAGCATTCGAAGGTGTGTCCGCGGTTTATCCTCTCGAGGGTGGCGTCGCAGGTGCTCTCTATCCCGTATTCCACGGTGAGGAACGTCTGCCGGTTCAGCCGCTCAAGATAGTCGAGCAGCTTGTCGCTGATGCAGTCGGGGCGCGTGCCCACCACGAGTCCCACGACGCCGTCGCAGGCGAGCGCCTCCTCGTAGCGTCGCCTTATAGTGTCGAGGTCTGCATACGTGTTGCTGTATGCCTGGAAATACGCCAGGTATTTCATGTCGGGGTATTTCCGCGCGAAGAACGCTTTGCCGTCGCTGATCTGCTGCCCGATGGAGAGCGTGCGGTTGCAGTAGGAGGGGTTGAACGTGCGGTTGTCGCAGAAAGAGCAACCTCCGCTGCTTATGCTGCCGTCGCGATTGGGGCACGAGAAGCCGGCGTCGACGGAAATCTTCTGTACCCTGAAGGGAAACCTCTCCCTTATCCATTTGCTGAAAGAATTATAGTGTTCCATAAAAACGAGAAGTTGTATTTATTTAAAGATAATGCAAAGGTAATTAATATCTTTTAAATATGTATAATCTCTTAGTATAAAGAAAAATGCTACCTTTGCCCTCAATTGTGCGGACTCCGCCTGCAGGCAGGCTCCGCGGAGACGAAAAGAGAAGAAAAAAATAATATAATAGTATGAAAAAGATAATCGTGATGTGTGCCGCCCTGATAATGGGCGTGTCTACAGTAATTGCAGGCAACAAGCTGTCGCTGAAGGATATAACTTCGGGAAAGTTCGCTCCCAAGGGACTGGGTAGCATAACGGCTCTCGACGACGGTGACACGTATGCCCAGGTGAGCAAGGACGGAAAGAAAATAGTAAGATACTCGTTCAGGACGGGAAAGCAGACCGACGTGCTCTTCGACGTGGATAATACGGTGGGCGAGAAGATAAGCTCGTTTGAAGACTATATAATGAGCCCCGACGGCTCGAAGCTGCTCATACAGACAAAGTCGCGGAAAATATACCGTCGCTCCTTCACGGCAGTATACTATATATATAATATAGGAAGCCGCAAGCTGGAGAAGCTGTCCGACTATGGACCGCAGCAGTCGCCCGTATGGTCGCCCGACGGAAAGCAGGTGGCATTCGTGCGCGACAACAACATCCATCTCGTCAAACTCCTGTATGGAAACGCCGAGAGCCAGGTGACAAAAGACGGAAAGAAGAACGAGCTGATAAACGGAATACCCGACTGGGTGAACGAAGAGGAGTTCGGCTTCAGCACAGCCCTCACGTTCAACGCTGACGGCACCATGATATGCTGGATAAAGTACGACGAGGCAGCCGTGCAGCAGTACTCGCTGGAGATGTTCAAGGGCAGCAACCCCGAGAAGAAAGAATATGCCGAATATCCGGGAGCCTATACATACAAATACCCGAAGGTAGGACAGGTAAACTCAAAGGTGGCAGTGTACAGCTACGACATACAGTCGCACCAGACACGCAAGCTGCAGGTGCCGCTCGACGCCGACGGATACATACCGCGGCTCTATGCCACAAAAGACGCGCAGAAGATGATTGTCTACACCTTTAACAGACATCAGAACCAGCTCTGCCTCTATGCCGTCAATCCGAGAAGCACCATGGCACAGCTGCTGATAAAGGAGACAAACGAGAAATACGTGCCCGAAGAGGCAATGGCCAACATCAAGATAACAGGAAACCACATCCTCTTCCCGAGCGACAGAGACGGATACATGCAGCTATACCTCTACAGTCTGAACGGAAACCTCATAAAGAAACTCACATCCGGAAACAAGGACGTGACCGACGTGTACGGCTACGACGAGACTACGGGCAACGCCTATTACCAGGCGGCAGGCAAGAACCCGATGAACCGCGAAGTATACGTGACGGGAAAGAACGGAAAGACACAATGCCTCACCGACAGAGAGGGATGGAACAGCGGAACGTTCAGCAAGAACTTCAAGTATTTCATCAACGTGTGGAGCGACAGAAACACGCCATACGAATACTCGACATACGGCGGAAACGGAAAGCGCATAGCCGTGGTGAACGACAATGCGGAACTGAAAAGCAGACTGAAGGAATACAACCTGCCGACGAAGGAATTCTTCACCTTCAAGACATCCGAAGGGGTAACCCTCAACGGAGTGATGGTGAAGCCACACGACTTCGACCCCGGCAAGAAATACCCTGTCATCATGTGGCAGTACAGTGGCCCCGGCAGCCAGCAGGTCACAAACTCATGGAGCCTCGGCTCAATGGGACAGGGATGCCTCTATGACGGATATCTGGCAGACAGAGGATTCATACTCGTCTGCGTGGACGGAAGAGGAACAGGTGGACGAGGAGCCGACTTCATGAAATGCACATACCTGAAGCTCGGAGACCTCGAGTCGAAAGACCAGGTGGAGACCGCACAGTATCTCGCCACGCTGCCATACGTAGACAAAGACAATATCGGAATATGGGGATGGAGCTTCGGAGGATTCAACACCCTGATGAGCATGAGCGAAGGAAGAGAAGTCTTCAAGGCAGGAGTAGCCGTGGCACCGCCTACAGACTGGCGCTACTACGACACCGTATATACGGAGCGCTACATGCGTACACCGAACGAAAACCCCGGCGGATACGACATCAACCCGATAAACAGGGCAGCAAAGATGCACGGCAACCTGCTGATCTGCCACGGACTTGCCGACGACAACGTGCATCCGCAGAACACATTCGAGTATACAGAGGCTCTCGTGCAGACAGACAAAGACTTTAGAATGAACATATATACGAACAGAAACCACAGCATTTACGGAGGAAACACACGTAACCATTTGCTCCGGCAGATAGCTGATTTCTTCGTGGAATATATGAAATAAAGGCAAAAAACGCAAATAATGACGTTATTGGCGGCATTTATAAATTAATTTTATTACATTTGCAAAATAAATGAAATAAAGAAAAGAGAAATGGAATTTACTGCAAAACAAATTGCCGAGTTTGTTGGCGGTCATGTCGAAGGAAATGAAAATGCCGCTATAAATACATTTGCGAAAATAGAAGAGGGAAAGGAAGGCGCAATTTCCTTCCTTTCCAATCCGAAATATACACACTACCTATACGACACGCAGTCGAGTGTCGTGCTTATCAATGAAGACGTAGAACTGGAACACCCCGTAAAGGCAACACTCATCAGAGTGAAAAACGCATACGAAGCCGTGGCAAAGCTGCTGCAGCTCTATGAGTCGATGAAGCCGAAAAAAACAGGAGTAAGTCCGCTCGCATCCATCGCAGCCACCGCAAAGGTGGGCGACAACTGCTACATAGCACCATTCGCATGCATCGGCGAAAACGCCGTGGTGGGCGACAACTGCCAGCTCTACCCACACGTGACTGTCGGCGACGGAGCAAAGGTAGGCGACAACTGCCTCTTCTACCCCAACGTGACAATATACCACGGATGCAAGATCGGAAACAACGTGACCATACATGCAGGCTCCGTAATAGGCGCCGACGGCTTCGGATTCGCCCCTAATGCTGACGGATACGACAAAATACCGCAGATAGGCATCGTCACCATCGAAGACAATGTGGAAATCGGAGCCAACACATGCGTAGACCGCTCCACGATGGGCAGTACCTATCTGCGTAAGGGCGTAAAGCTCGACAACCTCGTGCAGATAGCACACAATACGGACATCGGAGAGAACACCGTAATGTCGGCACAGGTCGGCATAGCAGGAAGCACAAAGGTCGGAGCATGGTGTATGTTCGGAGGACAGGTAGGACTGGCAGGACACATCAAGATAGGCGACAAGGTGTTCCTCGGAGCACAGTCAGGAGTGCCGGGAAGCATAAAGGACAACCAAACGCTCATAGGAACACCGCCGATGGAACCAAAGAAATATTTCAAGTCGCAGGCTATATTCCGCAGACTGCCGGATATGTACGCACAGCTTAACGAACTGCAGAAGCAGATTGATGAATTGAAAAAACAGAATGAACAATAATATGGCTAAACAACAAACACTTAAAGGTAGCTTTGCCCTCTGTGGTAAGGGACTTCACACAGGGCTAAGCCTTACTGTGACCTTTAACCCTGCTCCAGAGAACAGTGGATATAAAATACAGCGAATTGACCTTGACGGACAACCAGTCATAGAAGCTATTGCAGAAAACGTGGTTGACACACAGCGAGGAACAGTGCTCGGAAAGGGCGACGTGAGAGTGTCGACAATAGAGCACGGCATGTCTGCACTATATGCAATGGGCATCGACAACTGCCTAATACAGGTCAACGGTCCCGAATTCCCAATCCTTGACGGCTCTGCCGCAATGTATGTGGAGAAAATAAAGGAAATAGGTATCGAAGAGCAGAACGCACCCAAAGACTACTATATAATACGCCACAAGATAGAAGTCAAGGACGAGGAAAGCGGATCATGCATCACCATATTGCCCGACGAGGAGTTCAGCTTGACTACGATGTGCTCGTTTGAGTCCAAGTTCATCAACAGCCAGTTTGCCACCCTTGACAATATGGACGACTATGCCTCGGAAATCGCACAGGCAAGAACATTCGTCTTTGTTCGCGACATAGAGCCCCTGCTGAAGGCTAACCTGATAAAGGGAGGAGACATGGACAACGCCATCGTCATCTACGAAAGGCAGACCACACAGGAGCGTCTCGACCAGCTGGCTGACTTCCTGAAAGTGCCGAGACTCGACGCTACAAAGCTCGGATACATACAGCACAAGCCCCTCGTATGGGAGAATGAATGTACACGCCACAAGCTGCTCGACATTATCGGAGACATGGCACTTATCGGAAGACCCATAAAGGGACGCATCATCGCTACAAGACCTGGCCACACTATAAACAACAAGTTCGCCCGACTGATGCGGCGAGAGATAAGAAAACACGAAATACAGGCTCCTATCTACGACTGCAACGAACCGCAGGTAATGGACGTGAACCGTATTCGTGAGCTGCTCCCTCACCGCTACCCGATGCAGCTCGTCGACAAAGTAGTCTCACTCGGAGCAAACAGCATCGTGGGAGTGAAGAACGTGACAAGCAACGAACCATTCTTCGTGGGACATTTTCCACAGGAACCCGTCATGCCGGGAGTGCTTCAGATCGAGGCTATGGCACAGTGTGGAGGACTGCTCGTGCTGAACACACTCGAAGAGCCGGAACGATGGTCAACATATTTCATGAAGATTGACGACGTGAAGTTCCGTCAGAAAGTTGTGCCAGGAGACACCCTCATATTCAAGGTAGACCTGCTCGCACCGGTGCGTCACGGCATCTCTTCGATGAAGGGATACGTGTTTGTCGGAGACAAGGTCGTGTCGGAGGCAACGTTCACCGCACAGATAGTAAAAAACAAGTAGAACAAGATATAAATAGGTAAGATATGAACCAGATAAGCCCGTTAGCATACGTCCATCCAGAAGCAAAACTGGGTGACAACAATATAATCGGACCGTTTTGCTTTATTGACAAGAATACTGTAATTGGAGACAACAACAATCTCCAGAACAGCGTTACTGTACATACTGGTGCACGCATAGGAAATGGAAACGAGTTCTTCCCAGGTGCAAGCATCAGCACAAAGCCGCAGGACCTGAAGTTTGCTGGCGAGGAGACAACATGCATCGTTGGCGACAACAACAGCATACGAGAGAATGTGACAATCTCAAGAGGTACGGCTTCGAAAGGCACTACAAAGGTGGGAAGCAACAACCTTCTTATGGAGTGTGTGCATGTGGCACACGACTGTGTGCTGGGCAGCGGATGCATCATCGGCAACGCTACGAAGTTTGCAGGAGAAGTTGTCATCGATGACAACGCCATCGTCAGCAGCACCGTATTGTGTCATCAGTTCTGCCATATCGGAGGCTACGTGATGATTCAGGGAGGATGCCGCTTCAGCCAGGACATTCCGCCGTTTATCATTGCAGGCAAAGACCCTACAAAATACTGCGGCATAAACCTCATCGGTCTGCGTCGCCGAGGATTCAGCAACGAGAAGATACAGATGATACACGAAGCTTACCGCTTGCTCTATTCCAAGGGCATAATGGCTGAGGGTATAGAGGAAATAAAGAAGAACCTGCCGGAGTGTGAAGAGATAAACTATATCATAGACTTCGTGAAGAGTTCTAAGCGCGGCATCGTAAGATAATGCACGCTCGTATATATAATAAGGTATAATATAGTGTTTGGTGTACCTTGCTTCGTGCAGGGTGGCTGAACACTATTTTTTTTATAAATGAACAGGTAATGGAGAATACGCTTGTTGTCATCCTCGGACCTACAGGAGTGGGCAAGACAGAACTGTGTCTTCGTGTGGCGGAGCATTTCGGCATTCCAATCATCAATGCAGACTCACGGCAGGTCTACCGTGAGATTCCTGTCGGCACGGCAGCTCCCACCACGGAGCAGCAACAGAGAGTGAAGCATTATTTCGTGGGAAATCTCAGTCTGGGAGATTACTACAGCGCCTCGGTGTATGAACAGGACGTGATGCGTCTGCTGCATACGTATTTCACAGCTGACAGGCATGTCGCCCTGCTCACGGGAGGCAGCATGATGTATATAGACACCGTTTGCAACGGGATAGATGACATTCCGACGGTGGATGACGCCACAAGGCAGATGATGAAGAAAAGATATGAGGAGGAAGGCCTCGAAAGACTTTGCGAACAGCTGCAGCAGCTCGACCCCGAATACTATGCCATCGTAGACAGAAAAAACCCGAAGAGAGTGGTGCATGCCTTGGAAATATGTCTGATGACGGGAAACACTTACACCTCATACCGTAAGCAGGAGAAGAAGCAGCGACCCTTCAATATCGTGAAGATAGGGCTGAACCGCGACCGCGAGGAGCTTTACGACAGGATAAACAGGAGAGTATTGCAGATGGTGGATGAAGGACTGGTGGAAGAGGCACGACGCGTCTATCCGCAAAGAGAACTGAACGCCCTCAACACGGTGGGGTATAAGGAACTGTTTGAGTGCTTCGACGGGAAATGTACCGAGCAAGAAGCCATCTTCCGCATACAATGCGACTCAAGAAAATACTGCAGAAAACAGCTCACTTGGTTCCGCAGAGACCCTCTCATACGATGGTTCCATCCCGACAACATTGAAGAAATCATAAAATACATAGAAAGTTTAAAGTAAATAACAAGTAAATTCGTACATTTGTATGCTGTTTACGACTAAGTGTTAGTCTGATAGATAAAAATTAGTCCATATTGGATATTAAACTATATAATATATGTTCAAGAAAATAAAGAACGCTTTCGTCTTTTTGTTCAGAAAGGCAAAGCAATTCTGGAAGTGGTATATAAATCTCTACAAGGGTAGGGCGTGGTATACCAAGACTATGATAGGCTTTTGTTCAGCCATAGTTTCATTCTTTATTTATTTGGGAATGGTAGACATGAACTTCTTGTGGCTCTTCGGCAGTTCCCCAGGTTACTTCTCCGGAATACTTGACCCACAGGTAAGCGAAGCCTCTGAGATATATAGTGCTGACGGAAAGCTGATTGGCAAATACTTCAACGAGAACCGTACTCCTGTAAAATACGAGGAGGTGAACCCTGCATTCTTCAAGGCACTTGTCGACACCGAGGACGAGAGATTCTACAAGCACATGGGTATTGACCCTATCGGACTCTTCGGTGCCGTGAAGGATGCCGTGACACATCATGGAGCACGCGGAGCATCTACCATCACGCAGCAGCTTGCTAAGAACATGTTCCGTGTGAGAAAAAACTACTCCACAGGACTGCTCGGAAAGATTCCAGGTCTGAAGATCCTTATCATGAAAAGTAAGGAATGGATCATTGCTGTGAAGCTCGAAACGGCTTATTCCAAGAAGGAAATCATCACCATGTATGCCAATACCGTGGACTTCGGATCTAATTCCTACGGTATAAAGACGGCGGCAAAGACTTACTTCAACACTACTCCTGCCGAACTGAAGACGGAGCAGGCTGCCGTGCTCGTTGGCATGCTGAAAGCCACCACATACTATAATCCTCGCTCAAATCCGGAGAACAGTATTAAACGACGCAACGTGGTGCTCGGAAACATGCTTACTCATGGAGACCTCTCACGCACAGAGTACGACACTCTATGCCAGAAGCCTATAGAACTCGACTATAAAGTGGAGGAAAACTATGACGGACAGGCAAAATACTTCCGTGAGGCTATTGCCAATGATGCGGAGATAAAGAAGTTCCTTGACGAGAACGGCTACGACCTGTATAGCAGCGGACTTAAAATCTATACAACTATCGACACCCGTATGCAGAAATATGCCGAAGACGCCGTGACAAAGCAGATGCGACAGGTGCAGAAGAACTTCAACAGTCACTGGAGCGGACAAGACCCTTGGCGCGATGAGAAAGGCAATGTCATTCCAGGCTTCATAGAGGGCATACTGCAGAAGCAGCCTGGCTATCAGCAGCTGTTGGCACGTTTCCCAAACAGTCCCGACTCCGTAGAGTATTATGTAAACAAACCGCACATGGTCAAGCTCTTCGACTATGAGAAGGGCACGATAGAGAAAGAGATGAGCATGGCTGACTCCATTCGCTATATGGTTAAGTTCATGCATTGTGCCTTCGTCGCTATGGAACCTCAGACGGGTGCCGTCAAGGCATGGGTCGGAGACATAGACTTCGACACATGGAAGTATGACAAGGTTACTGCTGACCGCCAGCCTGGTTCCACGTTCAAGCTTTTTGTCTATACCGAGGCCATGAACCAGGGACTTACCCCTTGCGACAAACGTCGCGACGAATATATCCGCATGGAGGTCTACGACAAGGTGAAGCATGAGAACACCATCTGGACGCCTACAAATGCCAACGGCAGATTCTCTGGCGACTCTATACCTCTGAAGAGTGCCTTTGCCAAGAGTATCAACTCCATAGCCGTGCGTCTCGGTCAGGAAATGGGTATAAAGAATATCATAAACACCGCACATCAGATGGGTATTACCAACGAGCTTGACGATGCTCCGGCATTGGCTCTCGGCTCTTCCGACGTGAAGCTCAAGGATATGGTAAATGCCTATTGCTGTGTTGCCAACAATGGTAAGCATGTTGCACCGAAGCTTGTGACGAGAATCCTCGACAAGGACGGAAAGGAAGTGTATACTGCTTCTACTGACGAAGAGCAGGCCATTCCATACAAGAGCGCATTCTTCATGCAGCAACTGCTGATGGGAGGTATGCGTGAGCCGGGTGGTACTTCGCAAAGTCTTTGGAGCTATGTCGGCGGTGCGCCGGATACAGACTTCGGCGGAAAGACAGGTACTACCAACAACCACTCCGATGCCTGGTTCATGTGTGTCAGTCCTAAACTCGTTGCCGGAGCATGGGTAGGAGGAGAATACCGCTGCATCCACTTCCGCACGGGAGCCTTAGGACAAGGTAGCCGTACGGCGTTGCCGGTTTGCGGATACTTCATGCAGGCGGTGATGAACGACCCTAACTTCAGACAGTATCATGCCAAGTTCGACAAGCCGAAAGACAGCGACATTACAAGTGGCATGTATAATTGCGCAAGCTATATGCCGGTACGTCGCGACACAGCTTCTGTAGACAGTACACAGGTGATAATGGAAGACGAAGAGTTGCTCGACGAGAACGGCAACGTCGTCAAAGAGTCTGAAGTCCCGGCTCCACATAATGCCGTAAAGGCTGAGGAGCAGCAGAAGACACCTGCCGACAACAAGCCGAAACACCAGAAACCGAAGAACCAGCAGATGTCGATGGATGACTTCTGATGATTTGAAATGATAATAGCATAGATATATTTTAGGATTGAAAGAATCTGAAAATAATATAGACACTAACAACGAGGAGTTCCAGAAGGCACTCCAGATCATAAACTATACCCGTCGCTCGCTCTTCCTTACAGGAAAGGCGGGGACGGGTAAGTCTACGTTTCTACGGTACATCTGCCAACACACAAAGAAGAAACACATCGTGCTTGCTCCCACCGGAATAGCTGCCATCAATGCAGGAGGAGCCACATTACACAGCTTTTTCAAGCTTCCCTTCCATCCGCTTATTCCTACAGACTCCAGGTTTTCCAACCGCAACATCAAAGGCACGCTGAAGTATAACGGCGAGAAATGCAAGATCCTCCGTGAGGTGGAGCTTATCATCATCGACGAGATAAGTATGGTAAGGGCAGACATCATCGACTTCATAGACAAGGTGCTACGCATCTATTCAAGGAATATGAGAGTGCCGTTCGGCGGAAAGCAACTGCTTCTCGTCGGCGACATCTATCAGCTGGAACCCGTGCTTAAGGAAGAAGACCGCCAGTTTCTGCGTCCTTTCTATCCTTCGGCATACTTCTTCGACGCCCATGTGTTCAGGGAGATGCAGCTCGTAAGCATAGAACTACGCAAGGTTTACAGGCAGACAGACCCTGCGTTCATCAATATCCTTGACCACATACGTACCAACAATGTGGCTGATGCCGACCTTGCCTTGCTCAACAACAGGGTAGGGGCAAGTGGAGAAAAACACTCCAACGAACTATCCATCACCCTTTCCACACGTCGCGACACCGTAGACTATATCAATGAAAAGCAGCTCGCCCAGCTGCCCGGCGCCCCTTCAGTCTTTACTGGAGAGATAAAGGGAGACTTCCCCGAAAGCAGTCTTCCCACTCCCATACAGCTCGATCTGAAGGTTGGTGCGCAGGTAATATTCATAAAGAACGACCTTGACAAGCGTTGGGTAAATGGCACGTTGGGCATCATCGAAGCCATTGATGAAGCCGAGCAGATGCTCTATATCGTTACCGACGACGGCAGGGAGTTTGAGGTGGAAAAGGCTGTATGGAGCAATGTCAGATATTCTTTCAATGAGAAGGAGCAGAAGATTGAAGAAGAGGAAATAGGCGTGTATACCCAGTTCCCTATCCATCTGGCATGGGCAATAACGGTGCATAAGAGCCAGGGACTCACGTTCCGCCGTGTCAACATCGACTTCACCGGTGGTGTGTTTGCCGGCGGACAGACCTACGTCGCCCTCTCCCGATGCACCTCGCTTGAGGGAATAGTACTCAAGGAACCAATCCGTCGCAGAGACGTTTTCGTAAAGTCGGAGGTCGTTTCCTTCTCCCGTTCCTATAACAACAATATGGTCATCAGCAAGGCTTTGTCTGAGTCAAAGGCAGACAAGGAGTATCATGATGCCGTGAAGGATTATGACAAGGGCGACTTTGAAGGTTTCCTTACTAATTTTTTTAAGGCGATACACAGTCGCTATGATATAGAGAAACCGCTCGTCAGACGTTTTATCCGCAAGAAGCTGAACATCATAAACACGCTCCGTGAGGAAAACAATCGGTTGAAAGAAGATAAGGAAAAGCAGGACAAGTTTCTGAAACGCCTCGCCGTAGAATATACTATGCTGGGCAAGGAATGTGAAAAGGAACACATGGACAGCGCGGCAATAGCCAATTACGAGAAAGCCCTGCAGCTTTGTCCCGATGTGCCGGAGGCAAAGCGAAGACTGAAGAAACTAAAGAAGTAAGTGGCTCGCTGCCCCAGCGTACTTCTTCCCGTATTTAAACAATTCAAGGATTAGGGAAAACTCCAGTTCTCTATATCTGTTTTCCCTAATCCCTGATTATATCATGTCTTCACAAAGATAATATTTTATCTTTACGAAGTTTATATTTTATCTCCCGAAAGATGTTCCTGTTTACATCTTCAGCTCGTTGATTTCCTCCATTTCGTCTTCGTCAAACCATTTTGTAAGCTTAGCCTTCGCCTTCTCCTTAATCTCTTCAGACACGTTGCCTATCTTGCCAATTACATAGAGCAGCACAGCCAGGTCGTCGCCGAGACCAACGATAGGAATAGCGTCTGGAATAACGTCGAGCGGACTGACCAGATAGCCCAAGGCACCCACAATGATGGCCTTGTCCTTCAGAGCCACTTTGTCGCTCTGAAGCGTGTAATACAGTACAAGAGCTATATACACCAGTTTCGCACCTGCACGTTTTGCAATCTTTGATATTTTCTCCAGAAATTCACCGTTCGTGAATTTATTGGAGTATGACATAAAATCAGGTAATTCCATATTCTAAATTTGTTTGTTAAAAAATAAATAGTGTTCCTTTCGGTGCGCACCACTAATACCTATGCGCTTGGCAAAAGTACGAATATTTTCTTTAACTGCCAAGCATTGTGGCAAATCTACCCACTTTTAGCTATGCTTTTCCCATTATAGGTCTTTCAGAAGAACCTTTCTTTGCATTTTCAGATATTCTGTATGGTTAGCTATCACCTCGTTCCATTTCTCATGTTTCAGTCCGTCCATGTTCAGCGAAAGCTCCCATTTGCCCGTCGTCTCATAGCGGTCGATGAGCAGTCCCACGGTCAGCCGCGACAGGTCTTCCGCCGGCTGGTACACGCTTTCTTCCCCTTCTCGTCGCTTGTTATCTCGCTGACGAAGTGCATGTCAGCCAGTTCGTACAGCAGTTCCTGGGTTATGCGGATAGGGATATTCGTCTTTAGCTTCAGTTCGAGGGCTGTATAAGACTTCTCTCCCTTCTCGAATCTCTTGCAGATGATGCTCATTATCATCATCGCCATCATTATCCTGTAGCGCGGACTTATCTCGTAAGTCTCTGTCCTGAATGCAAAATCCTCCATGTTCTGGCTTGTGTAGCATAGCTCCGCGCCAAACAGACAGATGTTCCATGATATCTGTACCCACAGCATGAAGAGGGGCAGGGCGGCAAACGAACCGTAGATGGCGTTGTAGCTGCTCATCCATATCTGCGAGTGGATATATACAATCTGTAGTCCCTGCATGGCAACGCCCGCCAGTATGCCCGGCCCTATGGCGCAGCGCAGCTTGACTCTTGTGTTCGGCATGAACACATACAGGGCTATGAATACAGCTGACATCAGCACGTAGGGTGTAAACTCCCACAGCCTTCTCACCATGGGTGCAAACATCTCCAACCCTTCCGTCTCGTTGGTTATGGTGGCAACGAAGATAGAAATACCCGATGTCACCACGATGATTATCGGTGCAAGGATAAACATTCCCATGTAGTCCGTCACGGTGCGGAAGAAGCTTCTTGGCTTCTTCACCTGCCATATCTTGTTGAAAGCCAGCTCTATGTTGCGGATAAGCATCGTCACGGTCCATAGCATCACCAGCAGTCCGATACCGAGTATTATACCGCTTTGCGTATGAATGAGATAGGAATTCACGAAGCCCACAATCGCGTCGGCAGCCTGTGGCTGGCTCGACAATACGTCTCTGAACCACTCCTCGATGTATTTGTTGTAGCCGAAGCCCCTGGCAATGGCAAACACCACGGCGAGTATCGGCACGATGGCAAGCATTGTGGAGTAGGTGAGTGCGGCGGCAGAGTCGATTATTCTTTTCGTCGTGAACCTCTCGATAGCCAATATCAGCATTCTCAGCGTAGCCACGGCATATCGGATATGTTTCGGACTCTTGCTGAAATCGCGCCAGATGCCTGTCTTGAAGAATTCTATGATTTTGCGTATTGTCACTTTTATAGTATCGGATTTGTGATTCTTGTATATAATAAAAAAGGTATTGAAAATATATAAAAAAGAAGACAGTGTCCCTATAAGCCGGGTTCTGTCCCGCGGCAGTCTCTCGACTGACGCGGTGCCTGCCATTTATCCAGTACATGAGTCACCCCATGTCTCAAGCATTCCACCCTCCGTCGGAGTTAGTCGGACGGGCAATCCTCAAACGACGGTATACGCGAACTTGCAGCCTCCGGACGACACAGCCCGATGATCACCCACCGGCTGGTGGTCTCTTACACCACCTTCTCACCCTTACCCCACATAAAGCGGGGCGGTAATTTTCTTCTGTCGTATCCTACTGTCGCCAATAGCTTCCACTTTCAGAAGCGGAGTGCCCTGTGCTGCCCGGACTTTCCTCTCGCAGCCTGTTGCTGCCAGCGGCAGAGCTGGGACACTGTGTTCTTGTCTTTTATATTTCCTGCAAAGTTAGCAATTTCTGTTCAATTATTGCTTTATCTTTGCCGTTTTCTTTTCTTCAGTTTCTATTTTCCTTCTTGCAAGCCCTTGTTGTAAGTGCAAAGACTTGCTTTGTGCATGGCTAAATCAGCTCCTGCGGCACGCAGTCAGCCATCGCCTTGTATGCCGTTTCGCTCGGATGCAGATGGTCGCCGGAGTCGAAACCCTCAGCGAAAGCCTTCGGGCTGTCGGCTCTTCTTACCGCCTTGTCGAAGTCT
>URLQ01000069.1 GCA_900548745.1 uncultured Prevotella sp. | reverse complement strand
CCTACGCATTACGAATGCGTTGCTCTACCAACTGAGCCATATCGGCAGGAATTATTCGGCATACAAGCCTATTCCGTAAAAATGCTGTGCAAAGGTAATACATATTTTTGTATATGCAAAATCTTTTTGTTCTTATTTTAAATCCTCAAGGGTTTTCTTGAGAAATTGTCCTGTTATGCTTGTCTTGTCAGCGGCAACCTCTTCCGGTGTGCCGCAGCAAACCAGTTGTCCTCCGTTGTTTCCTCCGTCGGGTCCGAGGTCTATCACATAGTCGGCATATTTGATTACGTCCATATTATGCTCAATCACGATAATGCTGTGTCCACGTTTGATAAGAGAGTCGAAGGCTTGCAGGAGCTTGTTTATATCGTGGAAATGCAGACCTGTTGTCGGTTCGTCAAAGATGAATAGGGTAGGGTCTATCTTTTCCTGTCCGATATAGTATGCCAGTTTCACTCTTTGGTTTTCTCCACCGGAGAGTGTTGAGGAGCTTTGTCCGAGTTTTATATATCCCAGTCCTACGCTTTTAAGAGGTTGCAGACGTTTTACTATCTCATTTTGATTGTTTGTTTCAAAGAAGTCAATAGCTTCGTTGACGGTCATATTCAGTATGTCGTCGATATTCTTGCCGGCAAAGCGTACCTCAAGGATTTCGCGCTTGAAGCGTTTTCCGTGGCAGGCTTCGCATTCAAGTTCCAGGTCAGCCATAAACTGCATTTCCACAGTTATCACTCCTGTGCCCTTACATTCCTCGCATCTTCCGCCCTCAGCGTTGAAAGAGAAATACTTTGTCGTGAATCCCATCTGCTGTGCAAGAGGCTGGTCGGCAAAGAGCTGTCTTATGGCATCATAGGCCTTTACGTAGGTCACGGGGTTGGAGCGTGTGCTCTTTCCTATAGGGTTCTGGTCAACCATCTCTACATGCTTTACGGCTTTTATGTCTCCCGAAATAGAAGAATACTCTCCAGGAAGGTCTGCCACCTCATCAAGTTGTCTTTTTAGTGCAGGATATAGTATGCCTTTTACGAGCGAAGACTTTCCGGAACCGCTGACACCCGTAACGACGGTCATCGTATTCAACGGGAACTTCACGTCGATGCCTTTCAGATTGTTCATCCTTGCACCCTTGATTTCTATATACATGTTCCATTTGCGGCGCGAGCTTGGAGTTTGTATTTTCTCCTTGCCGAGCAGATACTTTACGGTGTAGCTGTCGGGAAACTCCTTTAATGTGTCTTCTGTTATTTCAGAAGGGTTTCCTGTGAATACCACCTTACCTCCTAGTCGTCCGGCATCAGGACCAATGTCTATGAGGTAGTCGGCGGAGCGTATTACATCCTCGTCGTGCTCAACCACGATAACAGTGTTGCCGAGAGATTGCAGTTCCTTCAGCACATGGATAAGCTTGAACGTGTCGCGGCTGTGCAGTCCGATGCTTGGCTCGTCGAGGATATACAGGGAGCCTACCAGACTGCTGCCCAACGATGTGGTCAGGTTTATTCTCTGGCTTTCACCTCCACTCAGGGTGTTCGACTGTCTGTTTAGCGTAAGGTATCCCAGTCCTATTTCAACGAGGAAGTTGATTCTGTTTTTTATTTCCGTAAGAAGTCTTTTGCCTATATCGGCATCGTTGTCGGTAAGCTTGAGTTCTTCAAACCATTTCTTAAGGTTTTTTACAGGCATGTCTACAAGGTCGGAAATGCTCATGCCGCCAATCTTCACATAGTTGGCTTCTTTGCGTAGCCTTCTGCCCCGGCATTCCGGACAGACGGTTCTTCCCCTGTATCTGCTTAGCATCACTCTGTATTGTATCTTGTATTGGTTCTCTTTAAGCATTCTGAAGAAAGCATCGATACACACCTGGTCGTATTTGTCTCTGTTCTTGTCGGAAGGAAGACCATGCCAAAGCCAGTCTTTGTGCTTCTGCGACAGTTTGTAGTAAGGTTGAAAGATAGGGAACTTGTCGACAGAGGCTCTGCGTATGAATTCTCTCTTCCATTCTCCCATCTTTTCTCCGTGCCAGCATTGTACGCAACCGTCGTAAACGCTGAGTGAGGAATCGGGTATTACCAGCTTCTCGTCAATGTCTATTACCATTCCGAACCCTTCACATACGGGACAGGCTCCGAGTGGGGAATGGAATGAAAACATACCATCGCTTGGCTCTTCGAACTTTATTCCGTCGGCTTCGAAGCGGGTGGAGAAGTCGTATGCTATATTAGACGGCAGCATTGCGATACGGCATGCTCCGTCGCCTTCATAGAATGCTGTTTCTATGGAGTCGGTCAGTCTTGAGAGTGTTTCGTTTGTCTCGTCCCATGAAATACGGTCTATAACTGTGTAGATTTCGTCTTCTTTGGTTTCCTCGTCGATATGTTCGAGCAGATCCTCGATGCGTTCGAAGTCTCCTTTATATAATACTCTCGTGTAGCCCTGCTGGAGCAGCATAGACAGTTGTTGCGACAATGAACGGTTCTCGTTCTTTGTTATTGGTGCAAGCACGACAAATCTTGTACCTTCAGAGAATGTCTTGATCTTATTGATGACATCCTCCACGGTATGTCTCTTCACCTCTTCTCCGCTTACGGGAGAGAAGGTTTTTCCTATTCTTGCAAACAGCAGCCGTAGATACTCATATATCTCGGTGCTTGTACCTACTGTAGAGCGGGAGTTTCTTGAAGTTACCTTTTGTTCGATAGCAATTGCGGGCGGCAGTCCTTTTATATAATCGCATTTTGGTTTGCTCATTCTTCCAAGAAACTGTCTTGCGTATGCGGAAAGACTTTCCACATAGCGGCGGTGCCCTTCGGCATATAGTGTGTCGAAGGCAAGTGATGATTTTCCAGAACCGGAAACTCCAGCAATGACGATGAATTTGTTTCGTGGAATTTCAAGTGAGATATTTTTCAGGTTGTTTACCTGTGCATTCTTTATATAAATGTAATCGCCCATTCTATTCTTTTGTTTGAAGCTACAAATTTAGTTCTATTTATTGAAAATCCAAAAGCTTTTAGGCTGAAATATTAACCCTCAATAGGTCATTAGGTCGTTTTGGGTTAAATAAAAGCCTCAAAAGGGTTATATAACAAAAGAGGGCGATCAACTGACCGCCCTCAACCAACACAAAAACTAAACTAGACTTAATTAGACAATTGAAGACTTTCACAAGCCTCTCATATTGTCGATGCAAATATACGGCAAATATTTCAATGCCGCATAATTTATCATGGAAAAATTTCCTCTTAATAGTTAAAAATTATAATTTTGTTGTGTTTTGAGCCAAAATGTCATTCAAAATGACCATTGCTGCCATTGCTTCTACTATTGGAACGGCTCTTGGAAGCACGCAAGGGTCATGTCGACCATGTGCCTTGAATGTCGTTTCCTGTCCGTTTTTGTCAACAGATTGTTGTTTCCTGAGGATTGTAGCTACCGGTTTGAATGCTATATTGAAGTATATGTCGTTACCGTTGCTTATGCCGCCTTGTATGCCACCGCTGTTGTTCGTCCTTGTCTTTATCGTTCCGTTGTCGTTGTAGAACACGTCGTTTATTTCGCTTCCATACTTTGTGGCTGCATCAAAACCGATGCCGAACTCAATGCCTTTTACGGCATTTATGCTGAGCATGGCGTATGCCAGCTGTGCGTTGAGCTTGTCGAATTCCGGTTCACCGATGCCGGCAGGGCATCCTTTTATCACGCATGTTATGATGCCGCCAATGGTGTCTCCCTTCTCTTTGGTTTCCGCTATTAACTGTTTCATTTCCTTTGCCTTGGTGGGGTCGGGACATCTTACGGCATTGCTTTCAGTCTGCTGCAGGTCGTATTTGTCATACTCCTTGTCGAGCTTTATTTTTCCGACCTGCGAGGTGTAGGCGTTGATGGTAATTCCTTTTTCCTTAAGTGCAAGTTTTGCAAGTGCTCCTGCCACACAGCGGCTTATGGTAATGCGTGCAGAAGTGCGTCCTCCTCCGCGATGGTCTCTGATGCCGTATTTCTTGTAGTATGTATAATCGGCATGTGATGGTCTGAACAGATTCTTCATGTTGTCGTAGTCATTTGAATGCTGGTTGGTGTTCCTTACGATAAAGCCGATGGGGCATCCTGTTGATTTGCCTTCAAACACGCCGCTCAGAAGCTCTACGCTGTCAGCTTCGTTTCTGCTTGTCGTTATCTTGCTTTGTCCTGGTCGCCTTCTGTTCAGTTCGTTTTGGATAAACTCCATGTCGATGTCTATGCCTGCCGGGAAGCCGTCTACTACGCCGCCTACGGCAGCTCCGTGGCTTTCACCGAATGTTGTAAGTGTGAATATGTTGCCGAAAGTGTTTCGCATGTTGAAAACGATTAAATAATTTAACCCCCAATCGGTCATTATGCCGTTTAATGTGTTTTTTTACAACTGCTTGCTGTCTTTTGCTTTTTATAAGGCGTCTTTTGTCCGTTTTTAATTCGCGATAGTTCGCTATTGCTCATTAGAGGCCAAACAAAATCCACTCTTCTAAAAAAACAAAATACAAGCAAACCCTAATGCACGATTGGGGGTATATGGAAAAATCAAAAGGACAAAACAGTCTGTTGTCCTTTCAATCTTTCCAGATCCTTGTTTCTTGTTGATATAAATCCTTCTTTAGTGGCAGTGTCCGCATTCACAGTTGCCGTCGTGGCTTCCGCAGTCGCCGCCGCAATCTCCGCCACAGCCTTCGCAGTTACCTCCGCATCCGCCGCTCAACTGGTTGATAAGGTTCTGGATTTCCTCGTTTGTAGCTTCTCTTGACTCTACGATAGAGCCTTTGAAATGCAGGTCTTTGCCTGCGAGAGGATGGTTCAGGTCAACCTTCACCTTGTCGTCTCCGATTTCTACTACTTTGCCAAGGAAGCGCTGTCCGTTCTCGTTCTGCAGTGGGATGATGGCGTCAACGAAGATGTGTTCCTCGTCCAGTTTGCCGTCGATGCAGAACATCTCCTTTTCGAGGCTCAGCACTCTCTCTGCCTCATGCTCTCCGTAAGCCTGCTCTTTGGTGAGCGAAAATTCGAAATCCTCACCCTTTTGAAGCTCAGTCACGTTTTTTTCGAAGTCGTCAAGCGCCAGTCCCATGCCGCTGATAAACTGGAATGGTCTTTCTGCAGGAGCTTCTTCCACCATGTTTTCTGTGCCGTTTTCGTTAGTGTACAGCTTGTATGCTACGGCGATGTACTTGTTTTTCTTTTCTTCCATTATTTGATTTATTGTTTTTTCTATATGGTTTGTCTCACGTAAGTCTATGGTTTGTCTCACGTAAGTCTATGACTTATTCTATGCAAAGATTGTGCAAACGAGCGCAATGTAAGTTTACTTACAAATTGCCGAGTGCAGCCAATCTTATGCAAAGATTGTGCAAACGAGTGCAATATAAGTTTACTTACAAATTGCCGAGTGCAGCCAATCTTATGCAAAGATACAACATTTATTTATTGTCTACAAGAATTGTTGGATAAATACAATTAAAGGACGCATCCTCTTCCTCGGCGAAGCGTCCTTTATTGCCTGTAAGTGTTCAAGTTTATTATTTAGAGAAGAATATTAAAGCCCCCTTCATTGTTCGGCTTAATCCAGTAACTTTTGTGTCGTAACTATGTGGATTTCTCCAAAACTCTTAGGGAGGTTATTCCAGTACTTACGGGAGATTACTGCAGTACTTACGTAAGATTACAGGAAAAGTTCAGTAAGTATCATATTCTTTTTTCTCTTATGAAGACCTTTGCGTTTATTGTCTGCAAGCTTCTTTCAGCTGCATTATAGTATCCCTCACCCGGTCTGCGTCGGTAACAAGAATGTTCTGTTCGTCGGCTCCTTTTGCTCCCATATATACGTTGCTGCAGATATTCTTCATCTTGCTTGCTACGCTTGTCCTTGCAGAGAAGTGGTATTCGTGGATTTTTGTCTCTTCGTATATCTGTCGAATGTTGTCTTCCGTCACGCTGCTGCCGGCAAGGAGTATTATTCTGCCGTCGGCTTTCTCCTGAAGTTGGGCGAGCAGACTTGTTCCGTTGATGGCTTTCGGCTGTTGTCCTGATGTAAGGATGCGGTCGCAGCCAAGACTGATGATGTCTTCCATAGCCCGGAAAGGATCTATGGTACGGTCGAAAGCTCGATGGAATGTTACCGACATTCCTTTCGCGCATTCCATCAGCTGCCGGTTCTTGTCCATATCCACAGAACCTTCTTCTGTGAGGCATCCGAAGACAACGCCGTCGGCTCCCAATTCCTTACATATCGTTATGTCCTCCTTCATCCGTTCTATTTCCAGAGGGGAATATAGGAAATCTCCTCCTCGCGGTCGGATGATGACGTTCAGCTGTGTGGATGAAAGCAGTTTCCGTGCAACTTTTATTTCTCCATACGATGGTGTTGTGCCTCCTTCCGGTATTCCCGCACAAAGCTCTACTCGGTCGGCTCCGCCCTCTTGTGCGGCAAGACAGCTCTCTACACCATTTGCACAGACTTCAAATCTAAACCCGTTCATGCGCTTATCAGTTGTTATTTGTTTATTTCCCATCCTACGGCGGCAGCTCCAAGAATGGCGGCTGTGCCGTCTTCAAGTCCGCTTTGCAGGAATTTTGCCTTGTCCTTGTATAGGCTCAGGATGTATTTGTTGTATGTCTCCTTGGCTGGTTTCAGCAGTAAGTCTCCGGCTTTTGCCAATCCGCCGAAGAATATGAAAGCCTCAGGACTGAGGAATGTGGCGAAGTTGGCGCAAGCCTTTCCCAACGTCTCGCCTGTCTTTCTGAACACTTCAATAGCCAGTTCGTCGCCGTTGACGGCAGCATTGTAAATGTCGAGAGTCGTCATGGTATTGTCTTCTATGTCTTTAAGTTTTGTTTCTCCGTAGTATCCGCTTACCATCTCCCGTGCCGTAAGCACCACGCCTCTTATGGAGCAGTACATGTCCAGACAGCCTTTTCTGCCGCAGCCGCAGGGTCTTCCGTTCTCGTAGTCAATGATGGTGTGGCCCAGTTCTCCGGCAAATCCGTCGCAACCGTATATCAGTTGTCCGTTGGCAACGATGCCTGAGCCCACTCCCGTGCCGAGAGTAATCTCTATGAAGTTCTTCATTCCCCGTGCCGCTCCGTATCTCATCTCTCCAAGGGCTGCCGCCTTTGCGTCGTTGGTGATGGCTACAGGTATGCTCAGGCTGTCATAGAACATCTTTGCCAGTGGCACAACACCTTTCGCCCATCTGATGTTTGCTGCATGTTCAATAGTGCCGTCTTTGATATTTCCGCAGGGAGCGCCTATGCCGAGTGCCTTGACGTTGTCTATACCTCCTGCAATGATAGACATTTCGTTTATGGCATTTACTGCATCAGCCACAAACTCCCAGGCATATTCATATTTCTGTGTGTCGACAGATGTTGTTGCTTTTATCTCGTTATTCTCATCTACAAGACCGAATACGGAGTTTGTTCCTCCAAGGTCAAGTCCGATTACGAATTGTTTCTTTTCCATATATATATAATAAGGTGTAGATTATACTTTGCTTCCTTTTACAGCATAAAACAGGATATAGGCAAATGATGCAAGAGGAATGATATAGGAAGTCATGTACGACATGTGGTCAGCAATGAAGTTCTGCAGCAGTGGCATGATGCCGCCTCCTACTACCATTGCCATGAATATACCGGAACCGAGGGCGGTGTATTTGCCCAAGCCTTCGACCGAGAGGTTGAAAATACAAGACCACATCACGGATGTGCACAGTCCGCATAGTACAAGCAGCAGGGCTGCAAGTGGCAGATTGTATGTAGCAATGCTTTTACCTGTGAATACAGGCATGTCCACCGTTATGCTATTTCCAGTCATTATAGCTCCTGTAATCAGCAGTATGGCAACCAAGGCAGTTGCCGAAAGCATCACTCTACTTGAAATCCTGCTTGCGATGAATCCCGCCACAAAGCGTCCTACAAGCATTAGAAACCAGTATGTGGCAGCCACAAAGCCTGCCACGGCAGTTGCTTTTTCCAGTCCGAATCCTCCGCCGTTTGCCGAAGTGTCGGAAATATAGAAGAACATAGTGCCTGGAATACCCACTTCGGCACCTACGTACAGGAATATTGCTATGGCGCCGAACTTGAAGTTTCTGAAGCTCCATGGTGTCTTCTCCAAATGGGTGTCTTCCTCCTGCATCTCCGGATTGTTGATAGGCAGCAGGCGGAGAATGATGAATGTTGCGGCAAATACCGCCATGGCAATATACAACACCACGTTTACGTTCTCTATTTTTGTCTGTGCGGACACTATTCCTATCAGCGAGCCTACAAGCATAGGAGTGAGTGTGCCGGTCAGCGAGTTTACTGTTCCTCCTATCAGATTCAGCTGGTTTCCTCTGTTGCCTCCTCCACCGAGCAGGTTTATCATTGGGTTGACCACGGTGTTGAGCATACAGACAGAGAATCCGCATACAAAGGCTCCTGCAAGATAAACGGCAAATCCACCAAGTCCCATTCCGCACAGTCCTGACAGGAACTGAAGCAGTATTCCTATAAAACCGGTAGCAATACCCGTCAGCGCTGTCTGTTTGTATCCGTACTTGTTGAGCATCTTTCCCGAGGGGATACCCATAAAGAGATAGGCAAGAAAGTTCATCGCATTGCCAAGCATGCCAATGGTGTTGGCGTTTTCACTGTGAGAGAATGCGTTTTTCCAAATTACTCCAATAGGTGCGGCCAAGTTTGTTACGAATGCAATTATTCCGAACAGGAACATCATTGTTATGATGGCCACCATGTTTCTTTTATTGCTTTGGACAGTTTGTTCCATAGATTCTATAAGTTCATAGGTTTAATAAATGGCGCAAATATACAACTTATTTATGAAAAAAGGTAACTATTGCTTGAAAATATGAGTTGATGAGTCATTATTTACAAAATGATATTTCATTTCTGTTAATAGAGATATATTATAGCTTATCATATTTGATATATGTCAAAAATACAACTGTTAACGCAAACAGAATAACAAAAGTTGTTGCTGGTTGACTGGATTTGGCGTATCTTTGCATCGTAAAAAATAAAAAAGAAAGTCTAAAAGGCAACAAACATAGTTAGTTTTTAGGTAAAAAGATAAAGTTAAAAAGGATAACCGGTGGCGGTGATTCGCGAGAAGAGGACCAAAGCCATTAAGTATTAATTTAAAAAGAAAAGGATTATGAAAAGATTGTTTTTAACTGTCATGGCTGTGCTCAGCATGACCTTGACATTTGCGGAGAACGAAGAGTTGAACACGGTAAATAGTGTCAATGCCTACAAGATGTCAGTGAACTATGACAAACTGGCTGATGCTCTTGAATTGACACTCGACCAGTTGGAAGCCGTTCAGGACATTCATTCAGAATTCTGTGCAGATATGATGAATGCCGGAAACGCCAATGCTGACGAGCGTAAGGCAATGGTAAGCAAGGCGTTGGCAAAGGACCTGAAACACATGCACAGCGTGTTGTCAGACGGACAGTATCATACATACTTGAAGTTGCTCAACGCAACGATTGTGAATCGTGGATTGAATAAGTAATCATTTATAATAGTAAAAAAAGGTGTCGGCAGTATTCTGTTGGCACCTTTTTTTATTCGTAACCCTTTGACTTATCGATATTTTTTACTTACTTTGCACTCTATGAAGAATACTGTAGCACAAAGATATCCGTTGGTTTTGCTTATTTTTATAAGCATGGTAGTGAAGGCGCAGCGTGTGGACTATTCAAAGATGTCGCCCTTTGTAAGGCGTGCGGCAATGGAATCGTCAGAATGGCAGCGTTGTAGAAGACTTGGTAGTGCCGACGGCAAAGAACCGGCACGTGGCAGCATCTGTGCTTTCGTCAGGATAAGCGGAAATGCTGATGCTGTATTGGAGAAAACCGGCAGCCGTAAGCTTGCACAGTTCGGCAACATATATATAGCCGACATCCCTTTGGACAGTATTTCCGTGCTTTCTGCCTGTCGGGGCGTGGAGCGGATAGAGGCTTCACAAAGCAATGCTCTTGCACTTGACACCACATCAATAATAATAAACGCCGCAAAGGTGTATGCTGCCGACAATCTGCCGCAGGCATATACTGGAAGTGGGGTAGTGTTAGGTTCCATGGATGTGGGGTATGACCTGACGCATCCTAATTTCTATAATTCGGCAATGACAGGAACAAGGATAAGCCGTTTCTGGGACCAGTTGTCGCCAGACAGTATAGGCAGCAGCCTGTATGTCGGTGCCGACTATCGCACGGAAGCAGACATACTCCGTTATGCCCACTCCTTTGATGCTTCACTTGAAACCCATGGCACCCATACTCTCGGCATTGCTGCCGGAACAGGCTACGATACGCCCTACAGAGGTATCGCCCCGGATGCCGACCTATGCCTCGTAAGCAATGTGGTGAATACAGACCTTCCGTTGATTCCCGAACACCTATTATATAAATATACATCGGCAACAGATGCCCTCGGCTTCAAATATATCTTCGATTATGCCGGAGAAGTGGGCAAGCCCTGCGTCATATCTTTCAGCGAGGGCAGCAACGATGGGTTTGACGGTGAACTGGAGTTGTTCTACCAGGTGCTGGCTTCAATGACGGGCGAGGGACGAATCCTTGTGGCAAGTGCCGGAAACTGCGGTTACTATAATACCTATCTCCACAAGCCTGAAGGCAAGAACAGCGATGGAGTGTTCCTCTCGTCGTCAGGCGGAAGCTTCTATCTCTCAGCGTTAGGCTCTGCGCCGTTCACCTTCAGGCTAACAGCCTATGAGGTTGATGGAGGATTTGATGTGCCAAGGGTGAGCCGCGACTTTACCACAACCTCGGTCATTGCCTCAGCCGACTCCCTGTTCGTTGACACCCTGTCAGCCTTCGGTGAGAAGGTTGTATATAAGGTGCAGGCATATAAGTCAACCATTCAGTCTAACCCTGTTGCCTACGATGTATTGATTGGTGACATTAATGGCGGAAGCACCCATCTCAAGACTTCGCTGGAAGTTGTCGGCTCCGATGCCGACGTGCAGATGTTTAGCAATGGAGTGTTGTTTCACAAAAACGAACAGCTGAGCATGAATATCAGTGGCGGAGAGGCAAAGTATAGTGTGCTCAGTCCATCCACGTCGCCAGATGTGATATGTGTCGGGGCGACATCATACCGCGACCATATGACAGACAAAGATGGAATCGTACGTCGCTACGATTGGGGACTGAACGGCGAACTTGCCGGTTACTCATCCGTCGGACCGAGCCGTACAGGCTTGACAAAGCCTGATGTGGTGGCTCCGGGCACGCTGATAATATCATCAATGAGCAGTTTCTTTCCGCAGGACAATCCAACGGATCATCATGTTCTAAAGACTTGCGGCTATTCTTATTTCAACGGTGTGCGTTATCCTTGGTGGGCAGAGATGGGAACATCTATGTCTGCTCCTGTCGTTGCCGGCACCATAGCATTGTGGCTGCAGGCAAATCCACGGCTTACTATGGAGCAGATAATGCAGATATTCTCCGAAACCTGCCATCGTCGCGATGGTAAGATGCAGGGAGAGAAAGACAATCTCTACGGCTATGGCGAGATAGACGCCTATGCAGGACTGCTGAAGGTGCTTGGTCTTGACGGTATTCCTGGAATCTCACGTAATACTCCCGTATCCTTGTCGCTACTTGTTAAGCCAGGCAAGCAGTTGGAATTTCGTGCAACTGCCGGTGCTGAAGAGGCGACAGCCATAAAGGTATCTGTCTATTCCGTGTCTGGAAACAGATTGTCAGAACAGAGCATCTCGCTCAATTCCGGTTGTGCATCATTGTCTCTCGGCCATTTGCCAGCCGGAGTATATCTCATACAGACCAACTCTTTTTCTCACAAGAATCTTGCAGGTTCGATGCTTATAAGGCTGAAATAACAACTTTTAGGTATTATGCAAAAACCCTAATTTTAGGTATTGTGGCATTCTGCAAGTTGTTATAACTTTGCAACCGTAAAACAAAGGATAATCTCTCCTTGCTGCTACAGTGGAGAGCGTTCCTTTCATATTACGAGTCTAAAACTTATAACATACGAGAGAAAATGAAAAAGACATTGGTGGTTTATGGTTCCTCAACAGGAACATGTCAGGGTATTGCCGACAAGATTGGGGCAAAGCTCGGAGCAGAAGTGGTAGATGTGGCTAATCTCACTGACGGACAGGTTGATGAAGCAGAGAATCTTCTTCTTGGTACATCAACATGGGGAGCAGGCGAACTGCAGGACGACTGGTATGACGGACTGGAAAAGCTGAAGGCTCTTGACCTTAACGGCAAGACAGTGGCGCTTTTCGGTTGTGGCGATTCCGAGTCATACAGCGATACGTTCTGTGGAGCTATGGACGAGATTTATTCAGCCCTGAAGGACAAGGGAGTAAACTTTGTAGGTCAGGTGTCGACAGACGGCTACACCTTTGATGATTCTGCAGCCGTCGTAGACGGAAAATTCGTAGGACTTGCCCTTGATGACATCAACGAGGACGACAAGACCGATGAGCGTATTGATGCATGGTTGGAGAGCATCAAAAGCGCATTGTAAAAGCATAAATACTTAATTCGTGATACAAGCACAAGCGGATGTCTGCCGTGTCTGATGATTCATTGATGGATTCAGGCGAAGGACAATCATGTCGGTACAAGGCACCCACGACAGAAGTTTCCTGTGGTGATTCCTTGAGTGGAGTGTTAGGGGACTTGCTCGTGGGTGGCTGCCTGACTGATTAAGAGAGAAACAAATAATATTTTTTTAAACAGAAAAGAAATGCAAGAGACTATGGTAATGCCGATAGACATGAAGGTCCTGATGAACCATATATATGAGTTCAAGAAGGGCGTCAGACAAATGATTTTGTTTACTTTCAACAAGAAATACGAGACTTTTGCGTTGGAACGACTCAAACGGCAGAACATTGATTATATCATACAGCCCGTAGGCAACGATCGTCTGAACCTGTTCTTCGGAAAGAAGGAATGTATGGATGCCGTAAGGGTTATGGTGACTCGACCCCTCAACCAACTTACCCCGGAGGAGGACTTTATGCTCGGCGCATTGTTGGGGTATGATATCTGCGCACAGTGTGAACGCTATTGTGAGCGCAAATGCCGCACCTGTAGTGTGGCTCAATGAAGAAGAAAATTTTTTAGTCAAGTAATATAATTTCCCATTCATAGACAGTCATTGAATAAAAATTCATAATGTTTTTGTATTATATAATCATGTCGAATTGGCTGTGAAGCCAGTTCGACATGTTCTTTTTTTATGAATAATATAGGATATGTAAGCAAAAAAGTATATTTTTGCATTATCAAAAAGAATAGAAGGTAAAAAGGGAATATAAGTAGTAATAAGATTATCATAAAAACCAAAAATGAAAAAGATCAGTTATTTTCTGTCGGCACTTGCAATGCTGACAGTAGTATCATGCGGAACGACAAGCACTGTTCCGGTGACGGGACGCAAGCAGCACATCCTTGTATCGGATGAAGAGGTTTTGAGTCTGAGTAAACAGGAGTACACAAACTACATGAAAACTGCCAAGGTATCTACAAACGCCACAAACACGACAATGGTTAAACGAGTAGGGCAGCGTCTTGCAAACGCTGTTGAGACGTATCTGCGTGAGCACAACCAGGCGGGTGAGATAAAGAACTACAGTTGGGAGTTCAATCTCGTTCAGGACAATTCAGCCAATGCCTTCTGTATGCCGGGAGGAAAAATCGTGGTTTACGAGGGCTTGCTGCCGATAACGCAAAACGAGAACGCGCTTGCCATAGTACTTGGTCATGAGATTGCACATGCTGTGGCAAAGCATTCCGCCGAACAGATAAGCACACAGAAGCGTCAGCAGATGGGAGCACAGGTGCTTGGCGCCGTGTTGTCGGGGGCAGGTGTAAGTTCCAATACTTCCGACATAGCGCAGGGTGTGTTCGGACTGGGAAGCAAGTTCAGCAGCCTGCATTATTCGCGCAAGAATGAGAGCGAGGCAGACTATATGGGACTTATCTTTGCTGCCATGGCAGGCTATGACCCGAGTGTGGCAGTAAGCTTTTGGCAGCGTATGGCTTCAAGTTCTCAAAACACTACACCGGCGTTCCTTAGCGACCACCCTTCAGACGCAAAGCGTATTTCTGACATAAAAGGATGGTTGCCTGAGGCTCTGAAGTATTATAAACCAGTGGTTGCTACTACAACCACAACAACAAAGTCAACCACAACAAAGAAGTCGACAACGACCAAGAAAAAGTCTTCAACAAAAAGGAGAAGATAATAGAAGAATAATTGTGCTAAAATAGAAATTCGGTAACTTTCCCATAGAAAGTTACCGAATTTCTTCAAGAAAGTTACCTAATTTCTAAAAAAGGATGATTAAGTCATGAGTTTGGCTTAATCATTTTTTATGTATCATATAGGTGAAAAAACAGATTTTATTCCTTTATTCTTATTAGCAGATTCGAGAAGATGGCAAGTAGACCGCCGGTAGTTATTCCCGAAGAGAAAATACTGCGAAGGGTGTGTGGAAGTCCGGAAAGAATTTCAGGCATGAACTCTACGCTCAGTCCTCCGGCAAGACTTATGGCAAGCACGAGAATCTCTTTTCTGCCAAGCTTCTGTGAGGCGATGACCTTTATTCCCGATGCAGCCACGGTACCGAACATCAGTAGCGTGGCACCTCCCAATACTGGTTCCGGCATGAGCGAGAACACAAGACTCACAGCTGGGAAGATGCTCAG
>URLQ01000068.1 GCA_900548745.1 uncultured Prevotella sp. | reverse complement strand
TTTGTTTGTTGCGATATTCCAATGGTGTCATGCCGAATTTCTTCTTGAAGCATTTACCAAAGTAGCTTGACTCTTTGAAGCCGACAGAGAATGCAATCTCTGATATACTCTTGTCTGTGGTCGCAACTGTTTTTGCGGCTTTGGTGAGACGTATCTCCCTGACAAGATCTACAGGTGCAAAGCCTGTCAGACTCTTGAGCTTCTTGAAGAATGCAGATCTGCTGAGTCCTGCATTTTCGGCAATGGAGTCAATGTTGAAGTCTTCGTTATGCATGTTTTCTTCGATAATTCTGTGTATGCCGTTGATGAACTCCATGTCTTTTTTTGCCAAGTGTCTCTCGTATTCTTCTGCATTTGCAGCGGACTGGTCTTCTGTAGGTTTGCTTTGAAGAATCATCTTGCGCTGGAAAATGCTCTGCTCTTGTATGAGTTGGTGGATACGGGCCATGAGCATGTCGTGGCTGAATGGTTTCGTGATGAATGCATTGGCTCCCTTTTCTATGAGGCGAGTTTCCTCTTTGTCGCCATTCTTTGCTGTGAGAATGATTACAGGCACGTGGCTGATGGAGAAATCTTTTCTTATGCGTTGCAGTAGTTCTGCTCCATCCATGCGTGGCATCATAAGGTCGGTTATGATAATATCCGGATGGGATGATTTTATTTTGTCAAGACCATCCGCTCCGTCTATGGCAGTAACAACGTTGAATTCGCTGCGTAGTTGCAGCTGTAGCATATGGCGCAAGTCGGAATTGTCTTCCACGAGCACGAGTGTTGGTCGACTTGGGTCGTTGGCTTGTTCAGATGTACTGACTGACATTTGCTGGTCGTTTCCGGCATTGTCGGTAGTTGTATCAGACTTGGTATTGTTGTCGTCAAACACCAGTTCTGTATTGTCGTTCTCATACACATCCTTTTCGGTAGGAATTTCCAGGGTGAAAGCAACTCCTGTGTTGTCAGGTAAATTCTCTGCCCATATCCTGCCATGGTGCATGATGGCAAACTCACGTGCAAGGCTGAGTCCTATACCGGTTCCTGTTTGCTGCGTGTCGGTAGCCATGGCGTTATTAGCCATGGAGAAACGTTCGAATATGGTTTCAAGCTGTTGCTCAGGGATGGTTGAGCCGTTATCTTCGACTCTTATCCGGCAGACAGACTTGTCGTCATTAGGCTTGATGCTTACGATGATCTTTCCTCCAACGTTGGTATATTTAAAGGCGTTGTTGATGAGGTTGTTTATTATGACTCCGATCTTTTCAGCGTCACACCATGCCATTAGAGTTTCTTGTGGCTTTATTATGCAGAGATTTATATCGCGTTCCTTTGCAACAAGGCGATATTCCTCGTTGTACACTTCTATTATTTCGTTGATGTCAACATGAGAAAGGTGCATTGGCATCTTATTGTTCTGAACCTTGCGGAAGTCAAGAATCTGGTTGACCAAGTGTAGCATTCTTGTCGCATTGCGGTCTATGAGTCTAAGATATTCTTTGCCTTCGGCAGACAGCTTCTCATTGCGTTGCAAACCGTCTATAGGAGTCTTTATGAGTGTCAGTGGAGTGCGCAGTTCATGACTGATGTTGGTAAAGAAGCGTATTTTCAGTTCTGCCAATCTGTTGTTGATATATACTTCATTCCTCATTTTCAGCATGGTAAGAGAAATACGTATTCCTCCGTATATGGCAGCAATGAGGATAAGCATATATATACAGTAAGCCCACCATGTTTGCCACCATGGTGGCAGAATGATGATCTTTAGTGTGCATTCAGAAGACCTTCCGTCAAGGGATTTTACGCGGAATGTATATTTGCCGGGTGGAATGTTGGCGTATGATGCCACACGGCTGTTGTCATTGGCATGCCATTGTTCTTCATATCCGTCAAGGATATATGTGAATGCGGTATTGCTGCTTGTAAAGTCAAGTGCCGAGAATTCAATGGAAAACATATTCTGGTTGTGTCTTAGCACGATTTCCTTTGCATATCTTGGGGATATATTGGAGATAGGCGGGTCGAAGCTATACAGGCTGCGGTTTTGAACTTTGAAGTCACTGATAAAAGTGTGATAGTTGTTATGTGATTCTTTTTCAACCTTGTCAGGCGAAAAAGTCACTAATCCTTTATGGCATCCTATAAGGATATTCCCGTTTTTCAGGCATATTGCAACGTTGTCGCCTATTCTGCTCCGCAGGAAGCTTTCGAGGTATCCGTAGGAAAGGAGATGGTTCCCGTTTTCTGAAATACTTGTAAGTCCGTTTTCGGTAGTGAACCATATTCTGTGTTTTTTGTCCTCAACAAGAGTGGATACAATATTACCATGCAGGCCATTGTCTACATAAGAATCCAATACAAGTTTTCCTGACTTGGTATCGTAACTGTTTATCCTGTTTATTCCGCATCCGAAAATGCTAAGCCAGATGTTGCCATGACCGTCTTTCAGTAGAGAATAGATGTCGTTGTCAACAACCATTTTGTTGCTGCCTCTGCGAAAATTGTTGAATTTTATGTTTTGCGGTTTTTTGAAGTCTCCATTGAACGAGAGCAGTCCGTCTGTAGAAGCGATCCATAAGGTGTTATTGTTGTCTTCAACGATAGCTCTCGTGCTCATGTACAGGTCATTTTGCGGATAGTTCGTCAGAAGGTTGTTTTTGTTTATGAAAGCAATTTTGTTGTTTCTTGTAGTGAGCAGGTTCAGACCTCCTCCATATGTACACACCCATATCCTTCCTTTACTGTCTTCGTATGTATAGTATACTTTATCGTCGCTGATAGAGAATTTATCCGTGTTGCTGTGCTTAAAGGTCTCGAAACGAATACTTTGATGTGCATTGCTGTCATGATAGGCTACAGTCAGTCCGTTGCCCTTTGACGAGAACCAGATATTGCCTTTCCTGTCTTCCATCATGTGGTAGACATTACCTAAGCTTTTTGTCAATTGTCTTTTGGCTTTTCCTGTTTTTCCATCAATGCAGTATATGTTTTGTTGGCGTGTAGCTATCCAGATATCCTCGTTCTTCGTTTGTAGAAGAGAGCGTATGCCACTGCTGTTTTCTGTGGCATTAATGTCATTTGCAAGCAGGGATGAATAGATAAACGAGAAATGGTTGCTTGGAAATCTGACTTTTATAATACCGTTTGTTGCTGACGACAGCCATAACAGTCCCTCTTTGTCAATTAGCATGTCGAAGAAAACATTCTGTGGAATGTCGTATTTCATGAAAGAGGGGAGTGTTGTCTGGTTTGTAAGCTGTGCTATGGCTGGTTTAAAGTCTTGCATGACTTTTGTTGTACGGTCATATCTCATAATCTTACCGTTGCGTAGTAGTATGAACAGTCCGTCAGGTCCTGCATCACAGAACTTTATGGCATCAATGATGAAATTGTCGTCAGGTGTCGGGAAGGTTCTACATGTCTTGGTAAAAGAGTCAAACATTGTTATTCCATTATTTGCGCCATATAGCCATATTGTGCCGTATTTGTCGGCGTATGAAGTTTCAGCCTTGCAGCTTATGTTTGCCAAGGGCTTGTATACCTGTTGCGTTTTCGTATTTGCAGACGATGCGTATGCCGAATATATGTTATGTTCTGTTGTGAAGAATATTTGCTTACCATAGGGAGAGATGGTGGTTATTTCGCTACTTTCCCTGATGGAGTATTTCTGTGCCTTTCCGTTGTCGGCGTTGATGGCAAATACGTTGCCATTTGACGTGCCTATATATATGTTTCGTCCGATGCAACTGAAACATGTTGTTTTTGCACCATTCGGTATAGTGCGAAGAATACTGGTTTTAGATAAAGATGATTTCTTCGATACTATTTTTACGTCGAAGTCTGGTCCAAGCCAAAAGACATATTTGGGGGTTTCTCCCAATACGTTGTGTCGGAGTTTCAGAGTGGATTTGTCAATGGCGGAATGTGCGTTGTATATGAGTTTGATTCGTGGCGTGTTATTGTTGTCCACGAATACTTCGTAGAGGTTCTTGTCGCGTGTATAAATCAGCACGTTGCCGTTGTCTATGGATAAGACCTTGATGACTCTCAGGTTGGGAGATACTTTTCTGAGGTCATTATACATATCGTGGAATCTGTCTGTCGTTTTGTCGAAACGATAGAAGCGGTTGTCGGAAGTTCGTATCCAAAGGTTGTTCTTGTTGTCTTCTACTACGTTCAGTATCTTTCTTGGTGGAATATCTGAAGTCGGGTTATAGAGGCTTACATAGGGTGTGAATTCTGTACCGTCAAAAGACGACAGACCGTATAGTGTGCCGAGCCATACGAAACCGTCATGGTCTTTCGTTATGCAGTTTACAGTGTTTGATGGCAGTCCGTCGTCTGTTGTATATCTTTCGATAATCATGTTAGACTGGGCTGTTGTCGTTAGTGGCAATAATGCCAGAAGTAGTGATATGTAGTATATAATAGCTTTCATTATAGTGTATAAAATTATATACAAAGATACACTAAATGTTTCAGAAAAAAAAGAAAGGTGGAAAAATAATATTTCCACCTTCTCCCAATGCTATTATTTTTTGTAATAATCTATGTCTGTTACCTGAAAAAATCCTTTTTTATATGTATAATCTATACGTTGTTTCCGTTTAAATTAATTTTGGCTTTAAGCCAAGTTTGAGCTGATGGCAACCATTATGCGCATCTTTAGGTCATCCTTCTCTTGTTGTGAGAGAGGAGCAATACATCCCTGTCCGCTATTGTAGGATATATTCTTCTTCTTGAAGTCTGTGTAATTGTCAGTCATTTTTAATTGAGTCTTTTAATGCAGTATTTATATCTATTTTATTAAAAGACGTTATGTTGACAATGTTGTACTCAAAGAAATGTTTAATTTTTTGCAGCCATTTCTTTAAGGCGGCTCATACTTCGGTGCATGAGGTTACGTACAGACTGGTAGTTAATGCCCATAATCTTGCAAATATCATCATATTTGCGCTGTTCTATATAAAAGAGGTGGATTATTTGCTGTTGACGCGGTGACAGGTTATTTATATATTGTGCCATTGCGATAGTCTGTTTTTTTTCTTCCTCGTATCGCTCGATATCGTATTCGTCCGTATCATTGTTTAGTGGGCGCATATTAATATCGGTAATCTCGTCGTCACATAGGTGTGTCATACGTCGGAATTCGTCGTTTATGCGGTTTCGTAATGAAACATACAGATATGACTCAATATTGGAAATCTTTTCCAAGTCATTTCCCTTATTGAAAAGTTTCACAAATACATCCTGTATGCAGTCCTTTATCATTTCGCGGTCAGAGGTGAATCGTGAGCCGAACATGAAAAGACTGTCGATGTTGTTGTCGTAGAGTTGTGTTAAGTTAACCATAGAGTGTTTGATAATACTGCTTTGCTAAGACTCCCTTTTTGCACGAAGCATCGGGGGATTTGTTTATTTATAGATTTTCTACTTGCAAAGATAGTGAAAAGTTACGCAGAATTGTTCTAAATCAAGTGGAAATTATTGGTAAAAACAAGTTTTTGTATAAAAAAAACAGGTATCTTGGATGTTTAAGATACCTGTTTGTCATTTATTTAAGTTGTATATCTCAAAAAGTAAAGTTTCGTGGGCTAAGAAGCAACAAATTGTAGAAACGATTTTTCGTGTACTCAGTACAGGAAAACTGCTGTATGTCTATGTCATTATATCTTCTCGAACCAGTAAACTTGTTCACTTTTTATCTGCGGAATAGTGTGGGCGGATGTTATTGAAATCTTCTTTTCAAGAATCTTCATTGTACCGTTGCTTTTGTCTATAGCATAGATGTTGTACTTGCCTGGAGAGGCTGCAACCTTCTGTTCACGGTCGTTATGGGTGTAAACTATATAGCCGACATCAGGGTTGCCGAGAATGTCGTAGGAGTCGTCGCCTCCGTCGTTTGCCATGACATACATTTTTGCTGCGTCAGTGAGGAATTTTACGTCTTTGACAGGTATGTTTGGCAATGAGCCTCCTGCCATTAGTATAGCCCAGCCGTATTGTGGATATTGTTGTGCGAAGAATGTAACGGCCTTTTGTGGATAGAGGCGCTTGTATTCGCTTACGGATTTATATGCTTCCTTATAGCCGGTTTTGCCAACCTTCATTTTGCGCATGAACTGGCGTGGTGCCATGTTCTTGCCTGCAGGCGGTGCCCATAAGCCATCAGTATTGTAGTGCCAGTAGCGTATGTCGATGACGTCAACGACCTTCGACAGCTCAGGGTCTGCAAGTATGGAGTCTTGTGCATCTTTAGTGCAACTGAGGGCAATGATAGGATGTTTGCCGGTTTCCTTCTCCCATTCTGCAACGGTCTGCAGCCAGAAGCGTGTAAAGTGGAGAGGGCCTGTATATTCCTCGCTGATGAGTTGTACAACATTGTCGTTGTCTTTCAGTTGGTCAAGACACATGCGTATGTAGCTTTTGTGCAGAGGGCGCAGGGCAGGGTCGTTTTCGTTGTAGAACTGTTCTGCCATAAACACACGTTTGTCTCCTGCAAAAGGAACTGGTTCTGGGAAGTTCGTGTTGTTTATGTTATTCACCGGTCTCCAAGGTGAGTCAACCCAGTGTGCGCCTGCTTCGATGATGTTATGTTGGAAGTAGTTCTGGTTGAAAAGCAGCAAGCCTTCTTTGGCTCCGGTTTCAGCAAACTCACGTTCCCTTTGCCAATACCATTCGTTAGGCTTCGTCAGATCGTATTTGCTCAGTCCTTCCCATGCTTTGCCTTTGCCACTGCGAGCGAAGGGTTGTTCGTAGAACGGTGCGCTTACTTCACCGTCGCTGCGTTTTACTCTCTCGTGGTCTATTCTGCGCAAGTCGTACCATAGTCCGTAGTGTTGGTCGAGCATGCAATAGTCGTTGTCTTTAAGAAAAGTCACAACAGAGTCTATGCGATCGGTCCATCCTGTGCCTTCCCTGCCAGGCACGAAGCGTGTTATTGCTGGCTTTGCGCTCTTCAGTATGAAGTTGTCTTTCGTTCGTCCGTTCCACCACGGTATAGCAAAGCGGTTGCCGACAATGAGTTTGCCATCGAAAGTCAGGTGCCCGTCAGTAATTGCGAATTTTTTTTCTTTGCTGTGTAAGTCTTTTGCGGAGCTTTTATTGTTTCTGCCAAACTTGATGTTGTCAATGTCTTTCAGTCCGTTTTTTGAGATGTTTGCTGTGTAAGGTATGGAGTCCATCCACATTTCTATAGTTACACGAGGTGTTGTTACCGACTCCAAGGCAAGTTTTTGTGCGACCTCAATTGTTGGGCTGCTTGAAGCCGTGATGTTTCTGTTGTATACGAAGCCGTTGTTTGCTTTTTCGCCAACTCGTTTCTGTAGCTGGTCGTAGAACAAGCTTCTTGGTGTTACCGCATCGTTACTTCCGCTCCATTCTCCGTTGCCCGTCATGGTTCCCCAGCAGGCGTTGGCGCTGCAGCGGTTGTCTTTGTCGGGCGAGTAGCAGAATAGGGTAGAAGCGGTGCATTGCCAGAACATGCTGTTTGCTGTGTTCCATCCTGTTCCCATCTGCCAGTTTTCGAGGTTGCGGAACGAAAGGTCGTTGCCTTCTATGTTCACCACGTCGAAGAGCAGTCCTGGTGCCCATGAGCCGATGCTGCCGCTGAAACTTAGTGAGCCTTCACCGTCGCATTGTACGAAAGCGTTAGGTCCTGCGGCGCAATAGTCGGCGGCAAAGTCATGGTAGCCATCTTTTGATACGCAACGCTGAAACAGGTTCTGTTCACCGCGTGTAAGGAAGACCCTTCTTCTCCATCCGCCAATTTCAGATACGGGTTCGCTTGCCACGCAGTCCTCCACGGTGGTGCGTCTTGCCTGCTTCTGCAGGTTCACGGCGCTTCCTGCAAAATGCTTGAAGTCCACGCGGCGCACCCAGCAGTCGCTTGTGTAGTTCATCCACACACCGTCCCAACAGTGGTCTTCGTCCTTCGGGTTCCAGTCATTGTGTGCTGATTCTATAGTCATGTTCTCCACACCGCATTCCGTTATTTCGCCTTTATTGTAAGATGTTATGAGTGAGGCGTTGCCGTAAAGTTGGTCTATGGTCATGGTGAGCGGTGCATCGATGGTTATGTTGTTTCCGTCAACGCTCGTTATGGTTCTGTTCCATAGTATGTCTATGTCGGTTGGCTTCCATCCTGTGTAGTCCAGTCCTCCACCGAAGTCATCGCATTTCAGGGCGGCAATCCATTCCTTTGTAGATGGTCGGAGAATCATTATTCTGTCGCCGGCTTTTACCTTTGCAGCAGAAGCCAGTGTCAGTTTGTTGCTTCCTGCCGCCAGTTTTTGGTCTGCAACTTTTATCGTGTCGCCTTTTGTCAAAGAGCTTTTTCCTTCGATGTATATAAGCGCTTCACGTTCGAAGCCTTTTTTTACGAGGCGTGTCTTGTTCTTTCCCATGCCTCGTAGCACTACTCCTGACGCTGAAATTCTCAGCGGCTGTTCTATGTAGAATGTTCCCTCGCCAATGAGGATAGTGCCTCGATGTCCGTTCTTGTCTGCTTTCATGGAAGCCACATAGTCAATGGCTTTCTGTATGCGTGAGCTACAGTCGCCTTGCGTTTTCGTTACAGTCACAACGTTCCTTACATCAGGGATGCTGAGTTCCGAGGCGTGGTAACCGCAAGTGGAGTAGTCCATAGGAATGAATGCCTTCTTCGGCTTTCCCCCTGCCCATGTTGCTGTGTATAATCCAAGGGCAAGCGACATTACTATGATTCTTGTTTTGTTCATTTTTCGTTTGTTTTTTGCCTTTTCTGTATTTATTTGGGGTGCTAAGTTACAATAATTTTTGTGTATGCACAAAAAATAATGGCACGCCATATTTCAGACGTGCCATTTATAATAATGTAACTTTAGATTTTCAAGTTTTCAACTTGTACATGAGTAAAAGTATGTTGGACTTCTCAATTATCAACATGTGGACAAGTTGACGAGATAAATACTTACCTCTTATTCAGCCAACGGGTCAAATGTACCGTTTGCTCCGCCGTGGTTTGCATCAGCCCATCCGATGGTCTGCTGCAGACGTGAGTCGTTACGTGTAGAAGCACCGCTTGCCAGTCCGAGGAAATAGTACTTTGCAAAGAAGTGTATGGTAAGGTCTACGTGGTTCTGGTCTCGACCGTCACCCTTGCTGTCTTTTCTCACGAGATTCTCGGAGTACCAGTTTTTCAGCACTTCCTGCTGCTCAGCAATAGGTTGGCGCAGGTCGATAGGTGCGCAGCGCACCACACCGGCTTTTACAAGTGGGTCCGAGTCGTATGTAGTGCCCCCGATTCCATATTTGTCTGCCACTCTGAATTCCATGCGCTCGCGGCGTTGTCCGTTGAAAGGCTTGAAACCAAGCCATGTGCATGTGTTTCCGTCCCATCCTGTGAGTTTCCATGTTGCAGGGGCACCATTTATTTCTGCTGTGTTAGCTCCACCGTCGAAGAGCATCCAACGGCGCATATCGTCAAATCTCTTTCCTTCGTATGCTAATTCTATCTGACGTTCAAGCAGTACGGCACTCATGCAGGCAGCCTGATCAGAAGCCAGGTTTGTAGGCAGACCATAGTTGTTCTCTGCTGTATAGCCTACGCGTGATCGAATTTTCTGCAGCTGTTCTACAGCCTCGTTCATATGTCCTGCGCCACATGCAGCCTCTGCATAGTTAAGCAGTACCTCTGCGTAGCGAATTTCGATGTAAGGTGCGGCGCAGAATGAGAAGGCACCGTTTCTTGAGCCAGAACTGTAGTTATACATGGCAGAGCCAAGATCGTAGTCGCTTGTTCTCTTGCGCACGTATATTCCTTTCTTGTTCTTCAGCAGGTTGTCTGCACCATAAGCCTCGCCACTCTCTACGTTGCCCTGGTCGTTGGCACTTGTGTACCATACGTAGTTCCAGAGCGAGTAGTTCTTTCCATCAGTTGGGTTGTTGTTAGAACCGCCTTGGCTTGCGTCTCCGTTGTATGTCCAACGTACGCCAGGGAAAGCGAAAGTGCGATAGAAGCGTGGGTCGCGGTTCATGAACGGATAGTCCTTTTCGTAGCTTATTCCTGATTTCTCGAGTTTTGAATAAGTGTCGCATGTAAAAGGCAGCTTTCCGTCAGCCATCGGGAACATGTCCACAATCATAGCCGAAGCCTCGTAGCCTCCGCCCTTGCCGTTGTTGGTGTTGTATGGTCGTATGCCGTTCTCCCAACGGTTGTTCTTTCCTTCGTCGCTGTCGTCATCGTTGGTGTTGAATAGAGCCACGAATACGTCTTCGCAGTTCTTAACCTCTCCGAACGGTGTAGCAAATGCCGAGCCGTTGATGTTGTTGCTGCCCATATAGAGGTCGTTGCCGCAGGCGTTCAGTACAGGGATGCTTGCCTTTATGGCCTGGTAAGCATTTTCCCAGCGTGTCTTATCGTTGGTGCGGTTGAACATAGGACTTGCCCACAGTACCATCACTCTTCCCTTCAGGGCGAGAGCTGTGCCAGATGTTATGCGTCCCCAGTTGTTGGAGTCCCAACCTCCGTTTGTAGTGGCGTCTGAGAGCAGCTTTGCTGCATTGTCAAGGTCTTCGATGATGAAGTCGAAACATTCCTTTGCTGAAGAGCGTGGAGTAAACGATGCTGCGTCCGTGTTCTGTACGGTTTTGATGATAGGCACGCCTCCATACCATTTCACCAGCTGGTAGTAGCACCATGCACGGAAGAAATACACCTGTCCGAGTAGCTTGTCCTTGTTTTCCTGGCTCAATGAGGATTTGCTGATGCCTTCAATGACGTCGTTGATGTTGCGGATGCGTCCCCAAACATTAGAGAGGTGTTTCTGTTCATTCTGGAAATAGTCGGGCACTCTGTTACCCGTTATGGCGTCCATCTCGTACAGAGGGTTTACGAAGCTTGTTTCGCTGCTGCTGCTTATGCCGCAGTATTCCTCGGTGGCTTTCGACTGTATGTCGGAATATATGCCTGTACAGTTGTTGTTCCATCCTGCTGCTGCGCTTGGGTTAGGCAGACATTCTCCGTAGACGGAGTTTACGCGCAGTGTGGCGCCGTCGAGATTGTTGTAAATCTCAGGACCGAAGTTGTCGGAATCCTTCTTGTCGTCGAGAAACGACTCGCTGCATGATGAAGCGAGTGCTGCGACAGTGAGACCGATACCGAATAGTTTAAATATATTACTTTTCATCATTGTTATCTTTATAAATTATTAGAATGAAAGGTTTACACCGAGAGTCCACTTGCTCAGGTTAGGATAGCTGCCGTAGCTGCACATAGGGTCGATGAAGTTATCTGGATAAGGATTGTAGAAGCTCAGCAGGTTCTGTCCTGTGATATTCACCCTTGCGCTCTGTACACCGATTTTCTTGAACCATTTGCCTGGCAGTTTGTAAGCCAGAGTGAGGCGGCTCAGAGTTACGCGTGTGCCGCTTACCATCCAGAAGCTTGAGTTTGCACTGTTCACGTAGCTGTAGTTTGAGCTTGGGTTAGGCAGCGAGCCGTTTCTGTTTTCTGAAACCACTACGTTTCCGTTTCCGTCCGTAATGTCCTGATATACGAAGATGTCGTCCGGGTTCCAGAACGACGGCATGTTTGTCGCGTCGGTGCCGTAGTAAGCCTTGATGGCCTGTCCCGGAATCATAGTCCTTGCTCCCCACGAAGCTCTGAGCTGTGCGGTGAGCGAGAGTCCCTTCCATTCTGCGCTCAGGTTTGTTGTGAAGCCGTAAGGGTTGCTTGAGCGGTGAGACAGGCGCACCTTGTCATATTCGTCAACCACGCCGTCCGGTCCGGCATATGTGCCGTCCTCGTTCATCTTTCCTCTTACGTCTTTATATATGAGCATACCAGGGCGGATGTTGTCCACCGGCTTGTTCATGTATGATGTGATGTTGTATTTCTCAACATATTCCTGTATTTCCTGGAAGCTGCGGAACATGCCGATGCACTCATATCCCCACAATCCTACGTCGCTTCGTCCGCCCTTCTGTACAGACTGGTAGATCTGTTCTGGGTTTGTGGCAAAGTCGGTCTTCAGCACCTTGTTGTCGCTGTATCCGAAGTTTACGCCCACACGGTATTTGAAGTCCTTTCCGATCTTGTCTCTCCATGTAACGCTTGCCTCATATCCCCAGCTGTCAACCTCACCCACGTTGGTGTATGCAGAGAGCGCACCCACTGTGCCAGGCACCTCGCCAGAGAGGTTCATGAACATGTCACGGTTCCATGCACGGTAAGCTTCGAGAGTAACGGCGAGGCGGCTGTTCAGTACGTTGAAGTCGATACCGAAGTTTGCCTTGTACGACTTGTCCCAGTGTACCTTCTCGTTTCTGTCGGCGTTGTTGTTGTCCATGCGCAACGACTGTCCGTTCTGCGTAATGTTTGTTCCGAATATGGCGTTGTCTTTCGTCTTGTTCCAAATGCTGTAGTGCTGCATCCACTGCCATGCAAGGGTGTTGTCGCGTCCTGTCAGACCGAATGATGCGCGAAGCTTCAGGAAGTCGACCCATGGTGCGGCTTTCTTGAACCACTTCTCTTCCGATATTACCCAACCGAGGCTGGCTGACGGGAATGTGCCCCAGCGGTTGTTCTTGGCAAACTTTGTAGAGGCGTCGGCACGCACGAGGAATTCCACAAGGTATCTGTTGGCGTAAGAATAGTTCACGCGTCCGATATATGAGAGGGAGCCCGACTCGTAGTGTGTCCACTGCGGAGCGTAGGTAGTCTGTCCTGAAGCTCCGTTCGACTGTCCGTTAGTGAAAGGATACGGGTCAGAAACCTGTCCCTTGAGCCATTCCGACTCGCTCTCTGCCTTCTCGATAGAGAAGAGGGCGTTGATGTCGTGTTCGCCGAACTTGCGCTGATACTGTGCGGTGAAGTTTATCTGATAGTTGTCTGCGCGCGACATGTCTCGTGAGAGGTACGACATTGAGCCGTTGTTGTAGGTCTGCGACTCGAAGTTTCCTTCGCCGTAGTATGTTTCGAGGTCCTCTCCTCCTACCGGTGTATAGAGGTGTGCTCCGCTTCCGAAGCGGTTTGTCATCTTATAGAGTGTGAACTGCGAGCCATACTGGTTCGACTTGTCGTTGAAGATGCTCTTTGAGTAAGAGAATCTCAGTTTCAATCCTTTCAGAATCTCGTTCCAGTTGAAGTCGTATTCCAAACTACCGTTGATGTTCACGTTAGAAGTCTTGTTCTCCGAGTAGTCACCCTGGTTCTGCATCAGGTCGTAGTTGTAGCGCTGTGCGGCATTGCTCTCTGTATTGCTTACGCCGTATGAGAGGATTGGCTTTCCGTCAACATATTCTGGAATGTAGCGCGGACGGTAGAGCAGACTTCTGTAGTCGTTCTCCTGTCCAGAACTACCGAGCTTCACGTTAGGTGTCTTTTTGTTGGAATAGTCTCCGCTTACACTCAGGTTTGCCTTCAGGTTCTTGCTTATCTTCACGTCGACTCCTGCACGGTAGTTCCAACGGTCATAGTCGAGTTTTCCGAGGTTACCGTCCTGGTCGAAGTATGATATTCCGGCAAAGTAGTTCACCTTGTCAGTAGCGCCGCTCACGTTTACGCTGTGCTGCTGTGTGAAAGCCGTCTCCCAGTATTTGTCGAGCAGGTCATAGTTTAGTTTCTTCATTGCCTCCAACTCGTCAGCCTGGAAGAGTGCTGTGGTGTGGTTGAGCGAAGTGTTTGTCGGGTCGGCAGCTGCTGCAATGTTGTAGAAGCGTCCGTAGTTGTATGCGCTCAGCATCTTTGGTGTGGAAACTGCATCGGTAAATCCGAATGTTCCGCTGTATGAGATACGTGGTGTGCCAATCTTTCCCTTCTTTGTCGTTACGAGTACAACACCGTTGGCAGCACGTGCTCCGTATACGGCAGCCGAAGCATCCTTCAGCACCGTGATGCTCTCCACCTCTGATGGATCAAGGTTATTGAAAGCCTGCGAACCGAGATTCTGTCCGTCGGTGTTACCTATTTTTATATCATTAGGGTAGATATATCCGTCGATGACGAAGAGCGGTTCCGTCTGTCTTGTGTTGCTTGTGATGCCGGCAATATCGTTGGCATCTCGGATGGTGATCTGTGCGTTGCTGCCAACTCGTCCGTCGCCTCCGCTCACGCTTACGCCGTTCATAAGTCCCGAGAGGGCATTGGCGAGTCCTGCGCCAGAGATGTCCTGTATCTCATCCATCGGTACGGTAGAGATAGAACCCGTCAGGTGTGCCTTCTTCTGTGTGCCGTATCCTACTACTACCACTTCTTCCAGGTTCTGCGAGTCTTCCTTCAGTTGTGTCTTTCCGCCCGGTGTCACCGTCTGCGGAAGGTAGCCTATGTATGAAATCGTCACCTTGCTGCCCTTGGGTGCTGTGAGAGAGTAGTTTCCGTCGATATCCGTTATAACACCTACGTTGTCGCCCTTTTTGCCTACCACGCGTACTGATGCTCCGATGATGGGGTCTCCGTTCTGGTCTACTACGGTACCCTTTATTGTCTGTTCCTGTTGTGCATAGATTGGTGTAGACACCAGCGCCATGCAGCCAAAGCATAAACTAATTAGAGTTTTTCTTTCCATATTCAGTGCTTTTTATTTCTGTTGTTATTTTTAGCCGTATGGCGTTTTATTCCGCTGTCGGCAGCCAGCGTGGGTCGCCGGTCTTGTTTGTAACCTGTGCAGCTCCGCCCACGGTGAAGTCTCCGTTTGCTGCATCTTTGAATGCAGGGTCTTCCTCGATGGCTGTTCCGCTTATGTCGTAAGGGTCAACGACGCCGTTGGTGCTTTCGAATTCTCCGTCAAACATATAGGTGTTGTATTGAGTCTTCACCACATCGTATGACGATGCCGAGCGTCCACCCAGGATGCGTCGGATAACCTGCTTGTTT
>URLQ01000067.1 GCA_900548745.1 uncultured Prevotella sp. | reverse complement strand
CAGTCGGCACTTGCTGCCGATGCGGGTTTCTATAGCAATAGGACTTATAATGTCACGTATCAAGGTGGTGTTCTTGGTGTCCACTTTAGCATCCTCGATGCGAACCATGCGAGGTGTAGACTCGTCATCGAAGAGAGCCAGGCACTCGGTGTAGCCCTGCAGCGTGACATCAGGCAAGTAAAACGCCGAAAGAGTTTGAAACGATTTGCGTGGAATGGTAAACATCGAGCGTGTGGTGAGGAAGAACAGCTGTACGAAGCCCATGGCATTTGTGGCGAGGCTCAGACGAGAGTAAATGAAATGGCGCTCCGGTGTGGTCGTCTCTTCAGTCTTTGTGTCTGCCGTGATGACAAAGTTGGCGAAGACACGCTGCTTATCCAGCATGTGCCCCTCGATGATGGAGCGAGCATCATAGAGCATGGCGATGTTGTTGTAAGGGTAAAGCGTAGTTTCAAAGATAGTGTCAGGACCACATGCGATAGTGACATATACCGAAGCAGCATCAGAAGATATTTCAATCTCCGATGGGATGTTGCAAGTGAAGACGTAGAGAGAAGGATTATAATTGATTTTCAGCATGACCTTTTTGTTTTCAAAGATAACAGGCTTTGCCTGTATAAGAAAAGACCCAACCGCAGCGTTGCTCTGCACGGCTCGAAGGACAAAGGGCTTTAGTATGGAGTGTAGGCAAGTGCGGACTTGTTACGATCTTGCAGCAGCGACAGAAGAAAGCCCGACTCCTTCGAGCCGGGCGGAAGTGGAAGACTGCCTAAGCAGCCTTTTCAGCCTTTGGCTTGCGCCCTCTTTTCTTCTTAGGCTTTTCCTCTACGGGAGCTGGCTCCGGCTTCTGCACCTCCTGTGCCGTGGGAGCTGTGGCTCCCTTGGCTTTTGCAATCTCTTGCGAGAGGCGTGCGAGGCAATTATCAGATATGTTCAATCCCAACCTCTTTTTGAGGAGGAAGGCGAGGCGCATCGCCTTGTATGCACTTGTGCAATACATCTTGTCTGAGCTGTTATCGCTTGTGTAAACTACCCATACATTGTTTGTGGACTTGCCGGAATTGGCTTTAGCTGCTAAAATGACATTTGAAGTATTCATAACTTTCTTATTTTAAGAGTGAAACAATCTGATTAGTGAATGAGATAGACTTCGATATAGCTGATGTCTATAAAGCTGTCAGCTGCGAGTGCTTCCGCCTTGGCGCTTGCCTCAGAATGGCTGTCCGCCTCGATTTCATATTCGATATACTCGCCATCCTCTCCATTGATGACAACCTGATAGAGATTGCTTGACAATTCAACCTGTCTTGAACTTCTTTTACCGAAGTGATATTCTGAATTAAAAGTGGTGTGTACCATAATCTTTAAATTTTTATTAGTTCGACTTAAAAGTGAAGCACCGAAGTGCTTTTGTAATTTTTACGTGCATACAAGGAGCAGCAAGGAGAAGGCATGCAAATGCAAGGGATAGCCAAGATTATTTCATCCTTCAGGGCTTGAAAGATTTTGGAATGAGGCAAACCTGCCCCAAAACCTTTTGAAAAAATCTTAGGCTAAGCGTGGAGCTCGACCCTTTCAGAATGCCGCTTGCGCTAACTTTGCAAAGGAAAAATCAGAAAGCATTACATTTGGTAAGTGCTTCACGTCGAACAAATAAAATGATTTGGTACAAAGAACACCACTTCAGAATATTACTCCGGAATAATAAAAGAGAAGACTGGTGATATGAATTGTGCAATCTCTGTTGTCATCATAGGATGGGATGGCTACTTCTTTCATGATGAAATCGTGGCAGACAGATACCTATCATTAAGGCAAGCAGAAAGGTGGATGTGCTTGTGGCTACAAAAAAATGAACATCAGCAGTATTGAAGTTCATTCACTAATGAGAGTGTGTAACGGATGAGAAAAGGCAAATATGAATACTTGTCATTTTGCTGCGAATAAAAAGCCAATTACTCCACAAATAATGACAGGGACGGTGGAACAAGCTACCAAGACAACAGCATAGAAAAGATGCACAAAGTGCAGGAAAGGCGGTGCGCCACGCCTTACTCCTTTGAAAATCGGGATTGGTTACCTTATGGTATTGACTCTTACGCCTGAGAGATTGCAAAAGCCAAAGGTGCGGAGAGCGAAGCGAAGGAGGTGCTGAAGGCGGAGCATACCTCTGAAAAAAGAAAAGCCTTCATCCTGCGTTGGGTGCAAGACAAAGGCGTATCGGAAAGGGTGATTAGGCAGTGTTCCGCTTCAATGAAGTTACCACCAATGATTACTATTGTAATATGGAGTGTTGTCTACATCAGACAAAAGTTTGGAAAATGTATTATGCAAGAATTTTGCTCTTTCAAATATCTGCAACCATCCTTTTTGAGAAGGTTCAAAGGTTTCATTCTTCTCAAATGAAACATCAGTTTTACCAAATAAAAAGTTTAACCCCTCAATAGTTTTTTCGGCTAATGGGCGCAAGAAATAATGTAACGATAATCGTTTGTCGCTATCATCAAAAATATAATGGATTTCAAACTTTATAAAGTTGCATACATCCCACTCGAAAATTGTAAAATTTGCATTATAATCCTCTGCAGCTACTATCACTCCATTTGGAACTTTATTAGTAATTTGCTGCTTTACATAATATTTCTTTCCAAGTTCAAAATTCACTTTTTCTACACCAAAGGGATCTTTGCCATATATAGAACTCCAAGGGTCATCCTCTTCTGGAATTGGATCATATGAATATTTATTCCATTCAATTTCATGAATGGATAATTTATCTGTTTGTGTGTCACAAACAAGATAAAGAGTTTTATTATTTTTCATCATAAACGTGCTATTTTATTTCAACAAAAATAGGAACATGGTCGCTCATGCGATTCGTTTCATCCCATGTGAAGAGTTTGTAATCTACTATTTCAGCATTTGTGAAAGCATAGTCGATAAAGAACTTAGATTCTTCCTTGAATAGGTGATGATATGACGGAAGCGACTCGTTGCCATAAGTTTCATTGAGGAACGAATGATGCACCGATTTCAATCCATGTTCTTGCATCCAGTCAAAAATTGGATATGGATTGTTTTTTCCTGCTCGTTTGTTAGAAGATATGACATTATAGTCGCCAATAATAACTGTCTTGTATTTGGCGATGTATTCTTTATAACACTCCAATATTTCTAAAAGGATGTCGACATAAGAATCACTTGTGATGCCCTTCAATATAGTTGGCCAAACAGCGAGCAATAAATATTCATCATCAATTATGATAGGAATGGCGTAGCTGAGTTTAGGGTTTGCCCAATCTGGTGTTATTTGTTTATGCTCCTTTGAAACGAAAACTCCAAGACCTTTAGTAGCATAGTTGCCCACCCAATAGAATTGGAAGTTATCAGGCACTACGATATTGTCATTGTTCGCACATTCAGGAACCACAAAAGCATCAATACCCTTGTTGGTAAATAGCCAGTCAATTTTGAATTGCTTTGACCATGATATATTGTAAGAAAGAACTTTCATATCAGCATTTTAAGATTGATGCCACAAAGATATAACAATTATCGCACTCCACCAATCGCAATTGGATATAAATCGTGCTGTGGGAACTTCTCGCAGCCAATATAGAGCGTGTCGAAGGCATCGGTGCCGTCGGTACGGTGTTCGAGAAGGTCTTCTTCGGACTCCGGCTGCTTCTCCATAGACTTATTCTTGCGGAAGCCGTTGCGACCTCGCTCCACTCCTGCGGACTGGATGGCGAGGATGAGGTCATCGTTGTTCTGGCGGTTGAAGTACGGCATCAGTCGCTGCTTCCCGGCAAAGCCCTGGTTGATGAGAAGATATTTCTCATCGTGTCGCATAGGGTTGCCGAGATACACGTCAATGACCTGCCATCCGTGGCGCTCGAACTCATGTACTACCACCCAATGGAAGTCCTGGTCGTTCACGGCATAGTTAGAGCCGAGGGCAGTGGCATCGTAGTAGTAGATGACCGTCTTGTTAGGATGTGGAGCGTAGTAGGTGCAGAAGTCGGCGACGAGCGCAGGAATTTTGCGCTCGAACTTCACATAGAACGATTTGAGGATATTCAGGCGGTTGGCACGAGGCTGGCCGCACACAATCCAGTTGATATTAGCATTGTAGTCCATACCAATGCAGAGAGGCTGCATAGGGTCGATGTCCGAGTCCGTGCGACAATCGAGCGAGCTGTTTAGCGTGGAGAACTGGTTGTTGGCGTGGATGGTGTAAAGATCCTGCTGCGCCTCCTTAATGATGCGGTCGTAGCCGAGCGAGTCGAGGTAGTCGAAATCCGACGCATCATACTTGTGGTACTCCTGCATTGACGAGTAGAATCCGTCATGCGAGATGCCAATCTTCTGACAGAGGATTGACGTCTGGAAAGTCTTCGGCGTGAGGTCGCGCTTCATCTGGCGGATGTACTCTTCACCGAGAAGCTGGAGGTTTTCGAGTGTGGAGTATTCCTTATAGTAGACTGCTACTGAGCGCATCTTGTTAAGACTCTGGTCGAGCCATTTGAGATAATTAGGCAGATAAGAAGGAATGGGCTTGCGCAGCTCTTTGAGTTGGGCAATGCGCTCCTTCGTCTGCCATATTTTGTAGATTGTTCCCTTGATTGTGTCAATCAGTTCCGTGTCCATCTTATCCTCATAGTGCAGGAACCAAGAACCCTTGGTAGTCTGAGGCATATCCGAAAGCACCATCATGCTATGGTTAAAGCTGTGGTGCCCGAAGTACGAGCGTATGCCACCATTTGCAGGCAGAGTCTCGTCCTTCAGTTTGTTGTAATCAATGAACTTCGCCTCGTCAATGAGCAGCCACGAGAGCGTGAGCGAGTTGGAAGAGCCCGGGCGGTCCTGACTGATGATGATCGCCACGCTACCATTATAGAACGTGATGACATGCTCATAGTCAGCCGGTTCGGTGATAGGCTTCGCGAAGGACTTCGGCGGTTTTCTGCCTACCACATAATGCACGCCATTGATATAACCCCAACGCTTCCATGCTGCAAGCAGACCAGGGAGCGTATTCGTCAAGCCATGCTTGAACGTCGGCACGACGATACCACCAGTGGAGCCAGGCATACGCTGCATGTTACGCAGCACGAAAGGCGAGGCGATGGAGTCCGTCTTGCCAGTGCGTCGTCCAGCCACGATGACCGTAGTCTTCGCACCGATGTATTGCGTCAGGAGCTGAGGTTTGTTGAAGTACACACGCTTTGCGTGTTGCTTCGCCTCGATGTCCCAAAGGGAAGTGTCAACTTTGTTCGTCATGGTCTTCTGGCTTAAAGATGTCATCAAGCACAAGGTCCGCTTGTTCGTATTCGATGTTCTCCGTGTCCGGATGCGACGTGGTAAGCTCCTGGGTGAGTTTTCGGATGCGGTCGTCGATGTTCGGAACCGGCGTGATGCCCACAACACGCGGGTCAGTAGTCGGGAAGAACGGTTGGACAACAATCATGTGGTACGGCACAGATTGCTCGTCCTCGATGTCGATGCGGTTGAACTTCGCATAAGAAGTGGCCGCTTTCTCCATCGTCTTCGTATCCTTGCGCTTCTTCGCCATCTGATACGTCTCCATGATCATCTCGTTATACCGCCAGCGGTGGAAGTCGCGCGTACACTCCGATAGGTTCGGGAGTAGCGCCTTGACGATTTTCAAGTCCGCATACGCCGTAACTTGCGACAGTCCATAGCGACTGCGCAGTTCATCGACAAACTGACGATCCTTCATGTCAGGGTTGGCGATAGACCATGTTACCATATCCCTTAATCGAAGTAGATGTTCTATTTGGGGAACAGGATATTTACCTTCCAATTCCGATTGGGAGGTGTAAAGGTCCTGTTTGGCGATGTCGATAATGCTTAATTGTGACATGAAGAGAATTTTGAATTATTCATCATCCTCCATATCGAGGAGGTTGTTACGAGTGTTTTCAAGAGCGAGTGGAGAGCCGACGTAGGCGAGCTGCATCTCCTGATGCAATAGCTTGACACGTGAAGCAGCCTTGCCACGGTGGTAACGCTGCGAAACAGCGGTACTTCTGTCAGCGATGTCACGACGCAGATCCTCGGGCGGCACTCCGAGGATGACAGCCATATCGCTGATTTTGAGGTAGATTGAAGCATATTGTTCAATCTGCGTGAGAACTTCTTCTGAATATACCATATTATTTTAATTGTTAGCACCGGCAGCGTTGATGCGCTGTTGGAAAAGGTCGGTTAGCGGAACGGAATGGTTCTTTATAAGATCCATGACGGACGTATGAAGAGTGTTGAAGATGTCGGGCGAAGTTGAGATGAACGTGGACTCATGGCGGTTGCCTCGTGTGAGATTCTGCGAGGTGACGACACTAATCTGTTCACCAGACTCCGCTTGCACGAGAAGGATTTTGGAATGGTTGTCGGCAAGATAGGTGCACTTCATCGTCTGTGTGATGAACGCCCAAAGTTTTAGCGTTTTGTTCGTAGCCTTATGGTCGAGAACAAGATTAAAGGCAGAAATGTTGCCGGACTTCTCGATGAAGAAGAGCCTACGCAGGAACTCCTCGGAGATTGAGAACGAAGTCTGCCAAATCTCCGCTTTGCCGACTTGTCCCAAAATCCACTCTAAGACGTCCGCCACCTGAAGAGCATTGGAGAGATACGCCTGGTGTGGACATTCCGAGAGTGGCTTTAGGATGTCATCTATATTGATGTTGCGCTTCATTCGATTGTGTTTAGTGGGTACGTGTGAGGCTAAGCCGAACTAAGCCTCTATAAGCCTTTCTACGCCTTGGAGGATTTCTTTGGCTTGGACTTCGGCTTTGAAGAACTGGCATCCTTTGGCTGTTCTGCTAATTGGTCCGTTGTTGATGGACTAATTTCTGTTTCCTTAGTCTGCTCCTCTTCGCTTTCTTTGGTTTCGGTATTTGCTGCACTTTCTGCCTTTGTCACATAATGGTCATAAGTGTCCCAATTTGCGTGCAACTTTTTATCAAGATTTATAAACTCGTCGAGTAACGGCTTGCGTTCTGCTGCCGGCACCTGCTTAGTAGAGTCCGACAACAAGCGTAGGCGCAAATGGAGTTCACGCATACGATGAGTGATATCAAGGTTCTCGACATAGAGCGCCTGGATATCCTCAGGCAGCGAGTCGTGATCCGCACGCTTGCCTGCCTTAAAGTCCGTAGCAGGGTTCGTGTCCTTATTCGAGAACTCTGTTCGACTTGCCACGATAGCATCCACTTGCTCCTGCATGATGTTCACCTCGTCGTGGGCTTCGACCTCACGGCGAGCTTTGAGGAAGGCACGTAGCTTGCCTTCGATGAACTCAGCCTTGCCCTTAGGATTGATGCTGAGATTACGATACATTATGGTGTTGTTGGTGAGTTGGAGAAGAAGGATTGCACCCTCGTTCCAGTCACGCTCAGCAGATGGAGTGTCGAGCCATTGCTGGAGTTTGTCAGTCAGATTGTTCATAATGATTACAATTTATTATTGATACCAGTAAAGAACACACAATTCTTGTGATGTTCGGTAAGCACATTGCGCATTGCCTTCAGCGTAGAGCCAGTAGTAACGAAGTCGTCGAAGACGATGCAGTTAGGCTCTTTTGGGAGATTGTTCATGGTGAATACCGCCCCAATACGCTGCTTTGAATGGCAGAAAGCAACATCCTCGTAGAACGGGATGTTCAGTTGGGAAGCAATCATTTCGCTGATGCGAGTGGCGAAGTTCTTGACGAGATGGCGACGTTTGGGAGTGGTGACGATACACCACGCCCCCGTGTTCAGCTCCTCACCGAGGATGTCACGTATAAGTGGTGAGATGCTATCAGCGAAGAACGCCACCATACTATCGTCGCCCTTGATATCCGTCAGCGTTCTGCCATACAGCGACTTCTGCCATAGAGAGATGAAGAACGTGTCCGCCCGTCGAGTAAGCCGGACGCGTCGGGTGAAGTCGCACCGCGCTTCAACCGATTTATCCCACGCCTTGCGTTTCTCAATGGCGAATATGTCCTTCTGTTCATGCGTAGCATCCTTTGAGTACAGATCAAGCGGACCCGATAAGTCCGGCACGGAAATGTCATTCAAGAATTCCTGCATGTCTATCGGAGTCCGCTTGTCCATGGTCAACTATGATTATAACTTTACTCGCCGTTACGCTGCGCAATCAATGTCGCCGTCCTCAGTGGTGATGGTGCCAGTATAGAACGGAGCCGGACACTCGTCCGATGCCTCCACGTTGATAGTGGTGCCAGTGGTGCCAGTGGCACCCTGACCGAGATCCTGCGTGACGGTGGTCTTGGTAGTCCACTTGTCACAACCCACGACACGATGCTTGCCCTTCATGTCCTCGACGATGAAGACGTTGTCGTTGTTATTGAGGTAAGCAGCTGCAGCCGATGCCGCCTCGCTTACCGATGGATGCACCGCCACGAGTTTGTTGAGCTGCGTCTGTGACGGCAGTTCACCCTGTGCCTCACTTGTGAGTTGCGACTTCTCAGGAAGGATGTCGATGTATTTCCATACAGCGTTTTCCTTCAACGTGAAGGAGCCGTCATAGACAGAAGAAGTAACACGTCCGACCTCGTTATGAGGAAGTTTAGGCCAAACAAGAATATCATTCTTGGATGTATAATAAACACGGCGACGCACACCAGGAAGTTCCGGTGTGCCCATCGCCCATGCAAGAGATTTTTGTACGTCTGTATTAGATGCTGCCATAATTACTATTGTTAAGAGTTAGACTATAAGCCAGCCAGTTCAACGACCTTCAGGCGTCGCTTGTCGATAGACTCGAACTGTACACCGAAGAACATGGTGGCGATGTACGAGAGAAGGAACGCATCGAAACGTTCAACGTCAACCGATTCCACGTCGCCCATCTGGTCATATCCATAAAGCATATTGATCTTTGGCGAGATGTGGATATACTTCGAGTCCGTCTTGTTAGCAAGCGGACAGAAGATGAGTTTGCCGTTAGAACCCTCGACAGTAGGCTGATTGTACTGCGTGTTATACGGAATACCGCTGTGTGTGAGCAGATAACCCTCGTTATACTTATCCACGAAGTCCTGCGAGCAGTACATGAAGAGAGTCTGCGAGCGCAAGCGTGGGTCGAGCGAGAAGAGGATTTCCTTAGCCACGTCAACGGCGTTGGCAGAGGTGATGGCATCCGTCAGTTTGAGGTAATTGCCGTTCTCCTTAGCGAGAGCACCGGAAGTAACCTCCTTCTTTGTGATGGTGTCAAAGCCATCGAAAAGATCCTGAGTGGTAGTACCGCTTGCGTTGCGCACACCGCTCCAGATAGCATCATTGAGCTTTTCGGAGAGCGACTTGGCGATAAGTCCAAGCACCTCGCGAGCCGTAGGAACAGACTTCTGTCCATCGCCCTTAGTGGCACCAGTGCCGAGGAGCGTAGAGATAGCCGAGTTAGGCTCGAACTTAGCGACCACCGAACCGAAGAACGTTTCAAGAGTTCGGAAGTCCAGCTGCAAGTTCACGTCCTCCGAGCGAGTTGGCGAGTAAGGAGCGAACTGTGCCGAAGCGTTGAGCGTGCCCACACTTTCCTTGTAGCGGATGCCAGGGCGACCGGTCATAAACTTAAGAGTCTCGTCGCAGCCGATAATCGGCAGACGAAGGAAGTCAGAACGCCACTTTCGAGCAGCATCCTTGTATTCTTGTAGGGTAAATTGTAGTTTTCCTGCCATGATTGGGAATATTGAATTATGATTTGTGAGTTGTTATGGTAAAGAGTCAAAGAGTGCCTGGGCCGAGTTTGTGGTGTCGTAGAACTTCTCGATGTCAGACTTTTCGGTGTTGGTGCCACCGTCCTTCTTGTCATCAACAATCGTGTTTGTAGTGTCAGCAGGGAGTTTTTTCAGCTTCTCCTCCAAATCGCTGTTAGCCTTAGTCAGACGGTCAACGTCAGCCGAAAGATTGGTGATTTCCTTGTACTTCGCTGTGATGTCCGCCTCGATAGAGTCGAGTTGTGCCGTGGTAAGCGTAACCTTGTCGTCGTTAGCTTCCAGCGAGTCGCAAGCGAGAGTCTTGCAAATGTTAGAATAGGTCTTTTTCATTTTTTCTTCAGAAGATATGGTTGGAACAATTTTATTTGGTTTCTCTTGCGAGTGGAAAACAGAGGCACAAGCCTGCAGGAACCGTCTGAACGCCGTGATGTCTTCCGACTTCGTGTCGGTCAGCATCTTAGGAAGCGGTATGCCGTGAGCGGTAAAGTCCGCAGCAATAGCCTCCGTAAGAACTGGAGCCGACTCATCATCAAACTCCGTGAGTTCATCAACGAAGCCCCAAGCCAGTGCCTCCTGTGCCGTCAGCCATCCACCCATTTTCATGAGTTCCAGCAAGTCGGCAGATTTCTTCTTGCATCGTCCGGCATACATCTCAGCGACGTTGGCATCCAACTTGTTAAGGTCAGACTTCTGCTTCTCCAGATTGTCGATGAGATTTTGCATATCCGTAGCGTTCAAACTGCCCCACTCGAAGAACGACTGTGAGCACTGGTGCACGAGATACATAGCCGAGTGATCCATGGTGATGCGCTTTGCACCCATTGACGCGATGGTAGCGGCACTGGCGTTCATGCCCACAAAGTGGACGTGAACATTGCCGTGTCGCCTGAATGCAGATGATATAGAGAGAGCGGTGTTGAGCTGTCCGCCGAGAGAGTCGATGAGAACAGCAACCTCCTTGTCGGTGTTCTTGTTTAGGACGAAATCGACGTAGTCAGAATCGAAGTCCCAACCACCGACGTAGCCTTTAAGATGGAGATTGTATTTTGTCTTTGCCATGATGTTTCATTTTTAGGCAAAGATACATTGTTATATATAGTGGTAGAAAGACAGAAAAAGAGTTTTGAATTGTCGGCTGGCGCTGATTGGGAATTATTGAGTTGAGAATAAATTTTATCGTTTTCAAAAACTCAACCGATTTCGGCTGTATCTTTTGTAACATTGTAAACAAAGAAAGAAAATACTGATTATCAACACTTTAAGTTTTGATGCAATGTTTCAACTGCATACAAAATGTTACAAAAAGGCATGAAAAAAGGCGCTCATCACGCCGTGCATGACACCAGTGCCACTTTATTTGTATAAGATATGGTGTATTTCGTAGCAGCCGAATCACCATCCACCTTGCCTGTGGAGTCGTCTACCTTGATGACAGGAAAAGGTTTGTCAGCTGTGCCGATGAGATACTGCTTTCCATCCACCGTCTGGATGACGAAAGCAAGATGCTCACGAGCTGGCAGCTGCGAAGTAGTAGAGAAAGAGAGTTTCACCTTTTCCAAAGTATCGTTATTGTCAAACTGCGTCTCCATTTCACAAACGGCATCACCGATATGTGGAATTAGAAAAGTGTCAGCGAACACTCCGACAGGAGCATCCGCCAACGCTTTCTGTGTGATGCTTGCCATGAGCGACGAGGCAAGCACGTAATATATATTGATGATTCCGGGAAGACGTTGCATATTATTCTACTATTTCTTCAGTTTCAACCTTGTTATTGCTACCGTTTTTTATCGTGCTGTTTTTTCGTTTGCATTGGTTAGTAAGATAATTCTTACGCAAGCGTTGGTATATTTTCGCGATGGAGTCCCAGCAAGTGCCGTCCTCCTTGATGCCCCGTTGTTCCATGTAGAGATAAATGAGGTCTTTCTGCTGTTTGCCGATCCTGCCGAAGTCGTGCAGGAATGTCCAGCAGTCTACATCAAAGGAGTTCTTCACGTTCTCCAGTAACGCACGTTTACCAGTGTCCGTGATATGATTGTAAATACGAGGGTCGCGAGTTTTGGAATACGGAATACAAATGGCGACTTCATCCTCACGTTGCCTTGTAGGAACAGCAGAAACAGGCGGTTTGACAACAGCGAGCTTTATAAGTTTAGACTCGATGCTGCCGTTTCTTAGACGCACTGGTTCCGTGCCACTGTGCCGATGTACGAACCACTGGCGCAGATAGGAAGGCATTTTGATATAGATGTGATAGTCGCTCATAAAACATGTAAATTGATTACGAGCACAAAGATACTATAGTTTTGTGTAGGCTGTATGGAATGATGGAAACGTTTAAGATTTGTTATTTGATAGATAGATACTATTCAGATGGAACACCCCTTACGGAGAATATATTTCTTGGTTACAATAAAAAGGTGGGCTGCCGGAGCGAGGCGATTACCTCGTCCGGCTTCCACCTTTATCTGCGGAAGACGTAGCCATCCTCGAAGATGTAGTCCGAGATGAACAAATCCCTTGCAAACGCCTTGTAATCGAAGTAACATGAGAGATTGCCCATCATGCGCTCCAAATCATAGCACTCATTGACGATGTGTGTGGCGAAATCCTCTTCCGAATCATATTCGCCCTCATAACTATCTTCAAAATCCGAAATGCTGTCATCGCCAGTGGCAGAAACATAAGCCTTAAATGCTTTCTGTTTGTCATCATCCATTTGGATGAAAGCTATTATCTTGTCGAAAACTTCTTCATCCATACAGCTTTCTGAATACCATTCAGCAGGGAAGCACTGATAATCCTGAAACATAAACTCCGGATCCTCCTCATCAGCGTGAAGCTGCTTGCATACATCGATGAACTCCTCGTAAGAGTCAAACGTGCGGAGATCGAGCCAGGCACCGAAGAGTGAGCCTTCATTGTACTTCTTGTATGTGCCACAATAGATGGCAGGCTGATCCCAGAGATAATCAACGATATAGCTGCTGACACTCTCAAACTGCTCCTTCATGCTCTTGTGAGCCGACTTAGGTGATGTTAAAACCATTTCTTGCATAACTTAGAAATTTAAATTGTTAGACTTTTAGATGCAGCCCTCGGAATGAGGACTTTTTACGCTGCCTTACCCAGCGCAAGAAGAAGACATTTAAGGCAAGAGATAGGCGAATATTTTTTCACCTTTGGCGGAACGAGAATTTGGACCAGGAGCCACCGCACCCCAAAATCTTGAAAAAATATTCGAGCTAAGGCAGCACCGTGCCCTTGCAGAATGTCGCTTGCGCTAACTTTGCACGCGGAAAAATCCCATGAACGAAATTAGGGCTGCATGTCTGACAATTTGAATGTTATGCAGTAGAAATCCATCACCTATGTCCACAAGAGCGGAGCAATAAAAAAGGAGTCAGCAATACCTCTTTCATTTGATTATCGACGGGTAAATCCTACCATGTTGCACATACCTCAAAGAAGAACAATGAGTGAAAGGCTCACGAGTGCCATGCTCGTTCTCCTGAAGCACGATGACCCTTACGATACCGTTTCTTAGTGCAAGCAGTAGCAGAAGAGGAGAAGCCGGACTACAACTAAAAATAAGGATTTTCAGTACCTATTTTCCTCTTGGTATTTAGAAAGCATAATGAAATGTTACAAGAAGTTATAAGAAATTACAAGATAATAGCCTACCTAAATAAATGACATACAGAAAGTTACATTAAGTTACAACAATTACAGCATTTCTCTTCTGAAAAATGAATGAGGGCAAAAATAATGAGGATTTCGCTACATATAAAGTCAATGACTACCACTTTATGCTTTTGGAGCGTGTGATGGACTACAAAATTGATAGATAGATACAAGGCTTTTGCAAGATACCACTTTACTTTAGGCAGCATCGCAGAGGATGGCCATGTCTTCCGCAAAATAAAAACCGCCGAGACGATGCAATCGCCCCGGCAGTCCACCTGATTATGATACCTATTGAAAAGAAATATATTCGTAGTAAGCTACCACTTATAAGAGTAAAAAGGTAAAAAAGTAAAAGGGTAAAAAGCCCTTAGAATGGCTCGTCGTTGTCGGAATGGTCAGGCGCAGTCCACAGACTGATGCCAAACGTCTCGCAAAGCAAGTCATAGTCAAAGCAGTAGGCACGTTGTGTCATAGTAAGTTTTGGAGGCGTACTACCTATAGCAGCCCTGGTATGGTCGTACTGGATGATGCCCTTCTTATACACATCAAATCGTGCTACCTTTTCACCCAGGTAGGCACGGCTGTTCTGAAGATAGTATTTCAGCGCATCCGTAGGCAGCACCTTCTCGTTAGCCTGTCGTCCCTCCTTGCGGTAGAGGTTGAAGATACGAGTCTTCTGAAGGAACAGCACCGGACGTTCAGTCTGCCAAGTGGCATTGATGATGTCCGTCTTGAACTTGCTGCAATAGCGGATAAAGAAGTCGCCACCCTCAATCAGCTCACCGTCGCTTGCGAGATACTGCACCACGTTCCAGAAGTTGCCCAGCTCACCGTTAGTCTTGCACTCACCATTCTGCTTCTTTATCCCCTCGATGGTGACTTGCAGCATCTCATCGAAAGTAAGCGTAGGGATGATCTTTTGTAGCACCCGAAGCGCAGCCAACGGCACACACCAGTTGTTCATGATACGGTCCTCGCCCTTTTCGCTGCCGAGAGCGTTGCCGACGATATTCTGCGTATCATGGAACGCCGTAGACCACGCCTGTTCAAAGTGTTTGCGCTGTTTAAGGATTTCGAGCGTCAGGTGCGTCAGTCCCAGCGAGCGCATTTCGAGCAACACCTTATAATTCTGCTTCTCCTTGTCCGAGAACTCACTTCGAGGGAACTGCAGGAAGACGAGTCGGGTAAAGAGAGCGATATCCGATGTCGGCATCTCCTGACCTGAAAGAATGATGCCGGAATCAACGGCAGTCGTTTCCTTCTTCTTGTCAAGATCCATATTCATGCGAGTGCGACCGGTGCCGTCCCACAGACCCTTCAGAAACTCAATCATCTTCGGGTCGATATCGTTCTTGTACTCGTCAATATGCGCCAGTGCGTTAGCCGACTGCGCCACCGTGTCGTTCAGAGCCGATGGTGTGGAGTTTTGGATATTCGGTGCCGTGTAGCTGATTGTGAACAGCGAAAGCAGCGTGTGGCCAAGCTCCGACTTGCCACTACCTTTCGGACCGAACAGATTGAGAATAGGGAACCAGTGGTTGGCAGAAGTAGAAGTCACCACGTCGCGGAA
>URLQ01000066.1 GCA_900548745.1 uncultured Prevotella sp. | reverse complement strand
GGAGAGTTGACATTCCCAGACGCTTTGTTGAAGAAGATTATGCTGAACAACAATAAGGACAAGGGCGAGAAGTTCGTTGAGGACAACTATGCACAGAGCATCAAGGAACTGACATGGCACCTTATCCGCGAGCAGCTCGTTGAGGCTAACGGCATCAAGATTGACGACAACGACATCAAGGAGACAGCAAAAGAGGCAGCACGTGCACAGTTCGCTCAGTATGGCATGACGAATATTCCAGAGGAGTATATCGACAACTATGCAAACGACATGCTGAAGAAGAGAGAATATGTTGATTCTCTGGTAGACCGCAGCATCGACCGTAAGCTTACTGCCGTACTCAAGAACGTAGTGAAGCTTGAGCAGAAAGAGGCTACTCTTGATGAGTTCAATGAAATGATGAAAGGCGAATAAATAGTTTTTGAATAAAAAACTCTATTAATATAGGGGTTATCCACTTTTTTTATTATCTTTGTATATGAAAAAGGTAGATAACCTCTTTTTTGTGTATAGAAATGAAGATAAATATGAATAACGATTTTAGAAAATATGCTACAGGGCACCTTGGCATGAACGGTATGGTGCTTGATGATGTCATGAAGGCGCAGGCTCAGTATATGAACCCGTATATCCTTGAGGAGCGTCAGCTGAATGTTACACAGATGGATGTGTTCTCCCGACTGATGATGGACCGTATCATCTTCCTCGGTACGGAGGTTAATGACTATACGGCAAACACACTGCAGGCGCAGTTGCTGTATCTGGATTCTGTGGATTCGGGAAAAGACATCTCTATATATATCAATAGTCCTGGCGGTAGCGTAACAGCGGGCTTGGGCATTTATGATACCATGCAGTTCATATCAAGCGATGTGGCTACGATATGTACAGGTATGGCGGCGTCTATGGCGGCAGTGCTCCTCGTGTCAGGTACAGAAGGCAAGCGCTCAGCGTTGCCACATAGCCGTGTTATGATTCATCAGCCGTTAGGCGGTGTGCAGGGTCAGGCTTCTGATATAGAAATCGAGGCAAAGGAGATAATGAAATTCAAGAAGGAACTTTATACTATAATCTCAAACCACTCCCATACACCATTCGAAAAGGTATGGACAGACTCAGACCGTAACTACTGGATGACCGCTGAGGAGGCGAAAGAGTATGGTATGATAGATTCAGTTTTGGTAAAGAAATAATAAGACGGATGCCGGAAAGAAAAAATAATAAGACAAAAAAGACTTGCAGTTTTTGTGGAAGGACGGAAGACCAGGTGAATTTGCTTATCACGGGTCTTAACGGCTATATCTGTGATGACTGTGCCGTGCAGGCGTACGACATAATAAAGACCACTGGTCTTCTGAATCAAGAAAAAGGCGGAGATGAGCGTTTCCAGTTTAAGGAGGTGCCAAAGCCACATGAGATAAAGGATTACCTTGACCAGTATGTGATAGGTCAGGATGAGGCAAAGCGCTATCTTGCAGTATCGGTGTACAACCATTATAAGCGATTGCAACAGAATGTCTCTGACGATGGAGTAGAGATAGAAAAGAGCAATATTATTATGGTGGGAAGTACGGGAACGGGAAAGACCCTGCTTGCCCGCACTATAGCAAAGCTTCTTGATGTGCCATTCACTATCGTTGACGCCACAGTGTTTACCGAGGCGGGATATGTGGGAGAGGATGTAGAAAGCATCCTGAGCCGTCTGCTTCAGGTAGCGGATTATGATGTGAAGGCTGCGGAAAGAGGAATAGTCTTCATTGATGAAGTAGACAAGATAGCAAGAAAGAGCGACAACCCTTCCATAACAAGAGACGTCAGTGGAGAAGGCGTGCAGCAGAGTTTGCTGAAGCTGCTTGAGGGCTCGATGGTCAATGTGCCGCCAAAGGGAGGCAGGAAGCATCCGGACCAGGATTATGTACACGTAGACACCAAGAACATCCTGTTTATATGTGGTGGAGCCTTTAATGGTATAGAGCGCAAGATAGCACAGAGACTGAATACCCATGTGGTAGGATATAACTCGGTGCAGAACGTTCGCAAGATAGACAAGAAGGACTTGATGAAATATATACTTCCACAGGACTTGAAGTCTTTCGGACTCATTCCTGAAATTATAGGTCGTCTGCCTGTCCTTACATATCTTAATCCTCTTGACAGAGATGCGCTGAGGTCTATACTTATAGAGCCGAAGAATTCTATCATAAAGCAATATGTGAAGTTGTTTGAGATGGATGGCATAGAGCTTACCTTTGACGAGGACGTGTTTGATCTTATCGTTGACAAGGCGATGGAATACAAGCTCGGAGCCCGTGGACTTCGCTCTATTGTGGAGAGTGTGATGATGGATGCAATGTTTGACGTGCCTTCAGAAAAGATAAAGCGATTCAATGTGACACTTGAATATGCAAAGAAGCAGTTGGACAAGGCACATCTGCAGAAACTTGGAACGGAGTGATGAGGTCTGTTCCTGACTATGGTCATAAAAAACACAATGCGCTTCTGATGGTGGCATGCACCATCAGTGCGCTATAATAATATAGGTTGAATAGGAGCTGCTTATATATGATGAACGATGTTAATCTTACAGCTAAGCTGAAACAGTATTTTGGTTTCGAGAGTTTTAAGGGAGACCAGGAGAAAATCATACGCAACGTGCTGAACGGCAATAATACATTTGTACTGATGCCGACAGGAGGCGGAAAGTCGTTGTGCTACCAGTTGCCTTCTCTTATTATGGAAGGAACGGCGATAGTAGTCTCGCCGCTTATAGCATTGATGAAGAATCAGGTTGATGTCATCAATGGCATGAGCGAGAAGGTCGGCGTGGCACATTACCTCAACTCTTCGTTGAACAAGGCTGCAATAGACCAAGTGAAAAAGGACATACGTTCGGGTCTTACCAAACTACTGTATGTCGCACCGGAGTCTTTGACGAAGGAGGAGTATGTGGAGTTTCTGAAGACGGTGAAGATATCCTTCTATGCCATAGACGAGGCCCATTGTATATCGGAGTGGGGACATGATTTCCGTCCGGAGTACAGACGAATTCGTCCAATAATCAATCATATAGGCAATGCCCCTGTTATAGCTTTGACGGCAACAGCGACGGATAAGGTCCGTACGGATATAAAGAAAAGTCTTGGCATAATGGATGCCACGGAATTCAAGAGCTCCTTTAACCGACCTAACCTTTATTATGAGGTACGTCCGAAGACAGCAGAAATAGATAGGGATATCGTGAAGTTCATCCGCCAGAACAGTGGCAAGAGCGGTATCATCTATTGCTTGTCGAGAAAAAAGGTAGAGGAGCTTGCTGCGGTATTGCAGGCTAACAATATAAAGGCTGCGGCATATCATGCCGGTTTTGATTCGGCAACCCGCTCTGCTACACAAGACGACTTCCTGATGGAAAGGATAGATGTTATAGTGGCTACTATAGCGTTTGGCATGGGTATAGACAAGCCGGATGTGAGATTCGTCATACACTATGATATACCGAAGAGTCTTGAAGGCTATTATCAGGAGACCGGACGTGCCGGACGAGATGGAGGAGAAGGTAAGTGTATAGCGTTCTTCTCTCATAAAGACTTGCGTAAGCTGGAGAAGTTTATGGAAGGTAAGCCTGTAGCGGAACAGGATATAGGCAGACAGTTGCTTCAGGAAACAGCAGCCTATGCAGAGTCATCTGTATGCCGACGCAAGATGCTGTTGCATTACTTCGGAGAAGAGTATGCCAAGGACAATTGTGGCAATTGCGACAACTGTCTGCATCCGAAGGTTAAAATTGACGGCACTAAAGAACTTGTTATAGTGCTGCGTGCGATAAAGGCTTTGAAAGAAGATTTCCGTCAGGAATATGTTATAGATTTTGTCAAAGGCCGTGATACGGATGATATCCGTGAGCATAAGCATGACCTTCTCGTTGAGTTTGGAGAAGGAGAGAAGTGTGACATCAAGATGTGGAACCCTGTTATCCGCCAGGCAATCATAGCCGGTTTCCTGAAGAAGGATGTAGAGAACTATGGATTTCTGAAGTTGACGTCAGACGGACTTGAATATCTGAAGCATCCGAAGACATTCATGGTTGTGAAGGATGCAGAGTTTGGCGAAGAGGAAGAGGAAGCTTCTTGTGACAAACCGACGGCAGCCCTCGATCCAGTGTTGTATAAGATGCTTGTGGATTTGAGAAAAGAGACGAGTCGTAAGCTTGGCATTCCACCATATATTATATTCCAGGATGTGTCATTGGAGCAGATGGCAACGGTTTATCCTATTACACTCGACGAGTTGAAGAATATCCAGGGCGTCGGAGTAGGCAAGGCAAACAGATATGGAAAAGAATTTGTCGCTTTGATAAAACGCCATTGTGAAGATAATGATATAGACCGACCGGAAGACCTTCGCATACTTACTGTGCCGAAGAAGTCCATGCTGAAGGTGAAGATAATACAGAGCATAGACCGTAAGGTGCCGTTGGATGATATTGCAGATGCCCAGAGTCTGGAATTCGAGGATCTGCTCACGGAAATAGAAACAATAGTATACAGCGGGACAAAGCTCAATATAGACTATTTCATTGAAGACGTGATGGATGATGATCACGTAGATGATATCTATGACTATTTCAGAGAGAGCGAAACGGATGATCTTGATACCGCTCTTGATGAGCTGGGAGGAGATTATACGGAGGACGAGGTGCGCCTTGTGCGTATAAAGTTCTTCTCTGAAATGGCTAATTAAAGCAACTGCTGAAAGTGAAAATATAGTGATAAATAGAGAGTCTCCAGTTCATTTATAAGTAGAATGGACTGGAGATTCGCGTTAAATACCTTTAACGTGAAAAAAATATCAGCAAAACCGTTTAGTATATAATAAAATTGTGGTAAATTTGCACGCAATAAATTTTTTAAATACAAATTATGTCATCATTTGTTGCAGATAGAATTGTAATGGACGGTCTCACCTTCGACGACGTCCTCCTAATCCCAGCTTATTCAGAAGTACTGCCACGCACAGTAGAGTTGAAAACCAAGTTCTCACGTAACATTGAGTTGAACGTTCCTTTTGTTACAGCGGCAATGGACACTGTAACCGAGTCGGCAATGGCTATTGCCATAGCTCGTGAGGGAGGTATCGGTGTTATACACAAGAACATGAGCATAGAGGAGCAGGCAAGACAAGTGGCAATCGTAAAGCGTGCCGAGAATGGTATGATTTACGATCCTGTTACAATACGTCGTGGCTCAACAGTAGGGGAGGCTCTCGATATCATGGCAGAGTATCATATCGGAGGTATACCGGTAGTAGACGACGAACAGCATCTTGTCGGTATCGTAACAAACCGTGATTTGCGCTTCGAGCGTAACCTTAGCCGTAAGATTGACGAGGTGATGACTTCTGAGAATCTTGTAACAACCCACATTAAGACAGATTTGAGTGCTGCCGCACAGATTCTTCAGGAAAACAAGATTGAGAAGTTGCCGGTAGTTGATAGTGACAACCATCTCGTAGGTCTTATCACATACAAGGATATAACAAAGGCAAAAGACAAGCCTATGGCATGCAAGGATGATAAAGGTCGTCTGCGTGTTGCAGCAGGTGTCGGTGTCACCGTTGATACCCTTGACCGTATGCAGGCTCTTGTCAATGCAGGTGCAGATGCCATTGTCATAGATACAGCCCATGGACATTCAAAATATGTAATAGAGAAACTTGTTGAGGCTAAGAAGTCATTCCCTAACGTAGATATCGTAGTGGGTAATGTGGCAACAGGAGCCGCTGCGAAGTTGCTCGTAGAGAACGGTGCAGATGCAGTGAAAGTAGGTATCGGTCCTGGCTCAATCTGTACCACCCGTGTCGTTGCAGGTGTCGGTGTACCACAGCTGAGTGCTGTATATGATGTGGCAAGTGCCCTTGCAGGAACAGGTGTTCCTTTGATAGCAGACGGCGGTCTCCGTTATTCAGGTGATGTTGTCAAGGCTCTTGCTGCCGGAGGATGTTCTGTAATGATCGGTTCTCTCGTTGCCGGAACAGAGGAAAGTCCTGGCGATACCATCATCTTCAACGGTCGTAAATTCAAGAGCTATCGTGGAATGGGAAGTCTGGAGGCTATGGAGAATGGTTCGAAGGACCGTTATTTCCAGGCAGGAACAAAGGATGTCAAGAAGCTCGTTCCGGAGGGCATCGCTGGTCGTGTTCCTTACAAGGGAACACTCCAGGAGGTAGTATACCAGCTTGTAGGAGGACTTCGTTCAGGTATGGGATATTGCGGAGCGCATACAATCGACGATTTGCATTCGGCAAAGTTTGTCCGCATCACAAATGCAGGCGTGCTTGAAAGTCATCCTCATGATATTTCCATTACGAGTGAGGCACCTAACTATTCTCGTCCGGAATAGTTGAAATCACAAGGAAAAACGCATAAAGCGTGAAATAGGAACACAAAGAAACAGAGAAAGACAATAAAGTTGCGTATAATGTTTCGTGACTGAAAAAATCTCTGTATCTTTGTGTTCTGTATTTTATAACGTAGTATTAACAAAAGAAATATTATAAAGAGAATGAAATTCAAATCATTGTTAGCAGTTATGCTCCTTGTGAGTGGAGCAGCTTGCGCTCAACAGGAAGATCCTACTATAATGACAATCAACGGACAACCTGTGTCGAGATCGGAATTCGAGTATTCTTATAACAAGAACAACTCCGAGGGTGTGATAGACAAGAAGACTGTAAAAGAATACGTAGACCTCTTTATCAACTATAAGTTGAAGGTTGCTGCTGCGTATGATGCAAAGATTGATACGCTTTCTTCTTTCCAAAAAGAATTTCGTTCATACCGTGATCAGCAGATACGTCCGAGCTTTGTAAGCGACAAAGATGTCGATGCCGAGGCAAGAAAGGTGTATAATGATACAAAGAAACGAATCGGTGACAAGGGACTTATAAAGCCAGCCCATATCTTGTTCTACCTTGCTCAGAATGCTACAGACGCACAGAAGAAAGAGGCAGCACAGCGTGCTGATTCGGTATATAACGTGCTGAATGCCATGATTGCACCGACAGTCAAGAAGGTAAAAGGCAAGACCGTAGAGGTGCCTGCAGATACTGTTGGCTTTGGTGCGAAGTTTGCTGAGATGGCAAGGAAGTATTCCCAGGACCCGGGTTCAGCCCGCAGAGGAGGAGAGCTTCCGCTTCTGCAGCCAGGACAGACCTTGCCAGAGTTCGAGGATGCCGCCTTTGCTCTGAAAGTCGGTCAGATGTCAAAGCCGGTTCTTTCCGCTGTCGGCTACCATATTATATATATGAAAGAGCGTAAGCAGCTTGAGCCGTTCGATAGCTTGAAGACAAGCATTTACCGTTTCCTGGAATCTCGCAACGTACGTGACAAAGTTGCAAGAGACAGTATAAACAGAATAGTGAAGGCTTCTGACGGAAAGCTGAAGATGGAAGATGTGCTTGACCAGCGCACAGAAGAGCTGACAGCAAAGGATTCCGACCTGAAGAATCTTATCCGTGAGTATCACGACGGACTGATGCTTTATGAGATCAGCAACCGCAACGTATGGGATAAGGCAGCAAAGGACGATGCAGGTCTCGCAGCTTATTTCAAGAAGAACAAGAAGAAATACGCATGGTCGGAACCACGTTATAAGGGAATGGCATATCATGTGAAGAATGCAGCCGATGTTGATGCTGTAAGAGACTGTGTCAAGGGACTTGCTTTCGACAAATGGGCAGACAAGCTCCGCACCACATTCAACAATGATACCGTAATACGTATTCGTGTTGAGAAGGGAATCTTCAAGAAAGGTGACAACGCCTTGATAGACAAGGAAGTGTTCAAGAAGGACACCATCGTAAAGCCTCTTGAAGGTTATCCAATCGATGCTGTATATGGAAAGATTCTGAAGAAGGGTCCTGAGGACTATACCGACGTTAAGGGACTTGTGACAGCTGATTATCAGGACCTGCTTGAAAAGCAGTGGGTGGCAGAACTCAGAAAGAAATATCCTGTAGTCGTAAACGAAGAAGTCTTGAAGACCGTAAATAAGCATAACAATTAAAAATCACGATAAAATCCCATAGTTAATGTTAATTATGGGATTTTTCTATATAAATTGGTATAGAGTATGTTGTGTTTTCACAGAGATTAGTAAAAAAAACTTTGTGAATCCCCAATAACTCCGTATCTTTGCAGCTAATTAATCAGAATAAATCAATTAGATGAGATACAGACTAAAAACAGCTTTTTGTATAGCTGCTTCATTTGGCTTTCTTCTTGCCGCAAGTGGTGAGGCAAGTCGTTTCGTTTCAAGAGTTTCAGACGATGAGTTGAAAACGGATACTGTTTCAGACAAGAAGGTGGCGGAAGATGCGCCGGCGAATGAAAACAGCATCATCGACGAAGTGGTATGGGTAGTTGGTGATGAGGCTATCCTCAAGTCGGACGTTGAGGCGATGCGTATTCAAGGCGAGATGGAAGGAATGAAGTGGAATGGTGATCCGGACTGCATTATTCCGGAGCAGCTTGCCGTACAGAAGTTGTTCCTTCATCAGGCTGCGCTCGACAGTATCGAGGTTACGGAGTCGGATGTTTCACAAAGCGTGGACCAGCAAATCAACTATTGGATAAGCAATGCCGGAAGCCGGGAGAAGCTTGAGGAATGGAAGAAGATGACCGTGAAGCAGATGAAGGAGAGTCTTCGCGACGACTTCCGTAATCATCAGTTGATAGAGAAGATGAAGAGCAATCTGGTCAAAGACATAAAGGTGTCGCCGGCAGATGTACGTCGTTATTTTGAGAAGATGCCTCAAGACAGTCTTCCTCTCATTCCCACAGAAGTGGAGGTTGAAATCATCACCCAGGCTCCACGCATCGCTCCGGAAGAGATAAACAGAATCAAGAATGAGCTTCGCGATTATACAGAGCGTGTCACAAAAGGTGAAACCTCATTTGCTGCTCTTGCCAGACTATATTCCGAAGACCCAGGTACGGCAAGACAGGGAGGAGAGTTTGACGATTATGTAGGTCGTGGCATGCTCGACCCTGCTTTTGCCAGCGTAGCCTTCAACCTTACAGACCCAAAGAAGATTTCAAAGATTGTAGAGTCGGAATATGGCTACCATATCATCCAGCTCATCGACAAGCGAGGCGACAAGATAAAGGTCCGCCATATATTAAGAGTTCCGAGAGTAAGTCCGGAGGCGTTGGAAAAGGCAGAAAACCGTCTTGACTCGATAGCAGATGACATACGTGCCAACAAGTTCACCTTTGAGGCTGCCGCTTCGTATCTCTCTGACGATAAGGACACGAAGAACAACAACGGCTTGATGGCTAACCAGTCGGAAGACGGATTTACAAGTAAGTTCAGAATGCGCGACCTCCCGACAGAGATAGCCCGCGTAGTGGATACGCTGAAGGTTGGCGAGATATCAAAATCCTTCAGAATGGTGAACAGCAAGGGCAAGACAGTGTGCGTGATAGCAAAACTCGTGAACAGAATAGATGCCCATCGTGCAACGATAACCGAAGACTTCCAGGCAATGAAGGCCATCGTACAGTCAAAGCGCCGTGCTGATTTCCTTAAAGACTGGATTCAGAAGAAGATAAAGACAACATATATTCGAATCAACGATAAGTACAAGAATTGTAATTTCGAATATGAAGGATGGGTAAAATAAACTTGGTCGTAAGTCAAAACTAAATGATTTCTCATAACAATTGTTTAAAATTCATTAGCGGGCATAGAATACAGTTGGTTGTTGTTCTATGCCTGCTTGGACTATGTATGGCGCAGTCTCGTATGGCACCAAGAAAGCGTCAGCGCCCCAAGACCGACGAACGTGTATATCTGCAGCATGCCGACATGCTCCGCTTTGATGAGTATGGGGCAAATCCAGGCGCACAGATACTGAACGGACATGTGGCGTTTTTGCACAAAGGAGCCAGGATGACATGCGACAGTGCATATTTCTACCAAGAGACAAATTCCTTCAAGGCTTTCGGACATGTACACATGCGTCAGGGAGATACCCTGTCGCTGAAAAGCGACTATGCCTTTTATGACGGTGACAACCAGATGGCAGAGGCACGACACAACGTGGTGTTGAAGCATAGGGCAACAACACTTTATACCGACAGCTTGAATTACGACCGCTTGTATAATGTGGGTTATTTCTTCGAGGGCGGAAAGATGATAGACAAGAACAATGTCCTTGTCAGCGATTGGGGAGAATACAATACCGAGACACGCAAGGCTGTGTTTAACTATAGTGTGAACCTGAAGAATCCGAAGTTCGTGCTTACTACAGACACTCTGCATTATGACACCCGTACGTCTCTTGCCAATATCGTAGGTCCTTCCGTAATAAAGAGCAAAGAAAGTGTGATACATACCTCAAGTGGCTTTTACAATACCAACACAGGAAGGGCACGCCTCTACGGTCGTTCCACAATGACAAACAAGGGGAAGGAAATAACAGGCGACAGTCTCTTCTATGATGAGAAGAGAGGTATAAGCCAGGGATATCACAATGTTATATACAAGGATGTAGACAAGAAGAACGCTCTGCATTGCAACTATCTGTGGTATAACGAGAAGAACGGCTTTGCGCTTGCTACAGACAATCCGGTAATGCTCGAATATTCACAGAAAGACACCCTGTATGTACATTCCGACACAGTGAAGGTGATAACCTATCATCTGAATACCGATTCCGTCTATCGTACAGCCCATTGCTATAATAAGGTGCGTGCCTATAGAACAGATGTTCAGGCGGTGTGCGATTCTCTTGTGTATAACACCAAGGACTCCTGCATGACAATGTATCGCGACCCTATAGTGTGGAACGGCGAACGCCAGCTGCTTGGTGAGGAGATAAGGGTATATATGAAAGACTCCACAATAGACCGCGCCCATGTGATAAACCAAGCCCTTTCAGCAGAGCTGATGCCAGACAAGGAACATTATAACCAGCTCGCGTCAAAAGAGATGTTTGCATTCTTCACTAAAGGACAGATAGAGGAGACACAGGCAATAGGTAATGTGCGGTCGGTATACTATCCTGTTGACGACAAGGACTCAACGCTGATGGGACTGGTATATATCGAGACTGACACGATGAGGATGTACATGAAAGACCGTCAGCTGCAGAAGATATGGACTTCAAAGACTGATGGAACATGGTATCCGATGACACAGATTCCACCTAATATGTATAAGCTCGACGGTTTTACGTGGTTCGATTATATCCGCCCTCTGAGCAAGGATGATATATATGAATGGAGGGGAAAGAAGAATGGTACACAACTGAAGAACATCTCCCGTCATGCAGCCCCCTTGCAGCGTATTGAAGGAAACGAGATAAAGCAAGAGTCTCTTGAGTGATGTCTCTTCGTAAGCGTTAAAGTAAGATTTTTTGTATATATGAGCGATATAATACAGCTTCTTCCAGACTCCGTGGCAAACCAGATTGCTGCCGGAGAAGTTATACAGCGTCCGGCTTCCGTAATCAAGGAGCTGGTGGAGAATGCCGTTGATGCAGGAGCAAAGCGCATTGATGTGCTTGTCGTCGATGCGGGAAAGACATCAATACAGGTTATTGATGACGGAAAGGGTATGTCTGACACAGATGCCCGACTCGCCTTTGAACGCCATGCCACGTCAAAGATACGTCAGGCTGACGACCTCTTCTCCTTGCACACCATGGGATTCCGTGGCGAAGCCCTTGCTTCGATAGCCGCTGTGGCGCAGGTAGAACTGAAAACCCGTCAGGCGACAGACGATATAGGTACATCTCTTTCCATCTCAGGTTGCAAGGTGCTTAACCAGGAGCCTGTGGCATGTTCCGTGGGAAGTAATTTCATGATTCAGAACCTGTTCTTCAACGTTCCGGCAAGAAGAAAGTTCCTGAAGTCGAACACTACGGAGATGAACAATATCATGATGGCATTCGAGCGCATAGTGCTTGTGTATCCTCAGATACACTTCACGTTCCGCAGCAACGATACCGAGCTGCTGAATCTGCGTGCCTGTGGCGAGAACTTCAGACAGCGTATCATAGATGTCTTCGGAAAGCGCCTTAACCAGAGTCTTCTTCCTGTCGGTGTGGATACCACAGTATGTAAGATTCATGGCTTTATCGGTAAACCTGAAGCATCGAAGAAGAAAAACGCACATCAGTATTTCTTTGTCAACGGCAGATATATGAAGCATCCGTATTTCAACAAAGCCGTGATGACACCTTTCGAACGACTTATTCCTGCTGGCGAACAGGTGCCGTATTTCATCTATTTTGATGTACCGGCAGAAGATATAGATGTCAATATCCATCCTACAAAGACGGAGATAAAATTCGAGAATGAGCAGACGATATGGCAGATACTGATGGCTTCTGTGAAGGAGAGTTTAGGAAAATTCAACGATGTCCCTTCGATAGACTTCGACACGGAAGGCAAGCCCGACATACCGGTCTTCAACCAACAGCAGACGGATGACTTCGGCTTCGCCGTTCCGAAGGTTGATTTCAATCCGTCGTATAACCCCTTCAACACCAATCCTCGTCAGCCGTCAGTGCCGTCAAACTGGGAACAGCTGTATGAAGGTGCTGCCGCACAGGGCGACAATGACATGCAGCAGCCAGGGGATTTTGATGAAGCAGCTCTCTTCCAGACAGACGAGATGCCACCTGCAGCAACTGCCCCTTCCGCTACAATAGCATCGGCGCTGAATGGTGGAACGGCGATAGAAGACAAGTCTCCGGCGCATTACCAGTATAAAGGAAAATACATCATGACGGCTGTTAAGTCGGGACTTATGATTATTGACCAGCACAGGGCGCATGTGAGAGTGCTGTATGATGGCTACAGAAAGCAGCTCGAAGACAAGGTCGGCAATACCCAGAAGATGCTTTTCCCGGAGATGATACAGTTTTCTCCTGCCGACAATGTGGTATTTCAGAAGATAATGCCCGATATGCTGACGTTGGGATTCGACTTCAGCGACCTCGGTGGTGGCAGCTATGCTATCGGCGGCATTCCGTCCGGTCTTGAGGGCTTGAACCCGATAAGTTTGGTGAATGATATAGTGGCTTTGGCATCGGAGAATACCATTTCCGTGGATGAGGATATAAACCATACGGTGGCTCTCGGACTTGCCCGTGATGCGGCAATACCTTATGGACAGGTGCTGAACAACAAAGAGATGGAGAATCTCGTGAACGAGCTGTTCGCTTCCGCCAATGTCAACTACGCTCCTGACGGCAAGACTATTATAGCGATACTTTCCCAAACAGACATAGACCACCTGTTCTGATAAATAGAACGGGTGGAAACATGTTTTTTTTTACACCTGTATTTATGTATCTTTATTCACTTTTGGGGGAATAAGATACATATTTTTTGATGTCTTTTCCTCACTTCTTGAAACGTGCTTATTTAGGCGAAAAAAGAAAGTTACGTAATTTCCATGAGAAAGTTACGGACTTTCTATTGGAAAGTTACCGACTTTCTTAAAATGACTTGCCGAACTTCTAAAAAGAGGTGATATTTTGCCTCGATAAACATATGGCATATTTATACGGTTTCGTGTATATATATCCTGTTGCCTGTTACTCTTTACATCGTAGTGGAATGTAATTTTTTGTAACGATTTCTTTTGTGTTGTAAATTAAAATGCTATATTTGCAACAGTAAATTTAGAAACTATGATATAATGAAAAACGGTATCGTTTTTCAAAATGGTTTAAAGGACGTAACAGGACATGTTGATGTGTTTTATAATGAAGTATCTGGAGGAGCAGCATATACTTATTACAATGATAAAAAGAATTACCCTAATACAATAACAGAAACTTGGAAATATGGAAGATAGAAAAAATATCCTGATATTGTTTTTTATAGTTTTTATGACTATATGTTGTAATGGTACACAATCGATACAGAACGAAAAGAAAGTTTTTATAAAACAATTAGATTTTGGTTACAAGGAATATTTTGTTTGTTATGATAATGACACATCACAATGTTCATGTATATTCAGCCCTGATCGTGATTATGGACTTTGTGTGAAGCTTTATCGTAGTCCAAATGAAAAATACTTCTTTCGCTATATAGATAAAGATGAAAATGACACAACAGCTTTTGGCGGTTTTAAGAAGCCTCGGGAGAAAATATTTAGAAGTCCAACAAGTGCGGAAATGATTAATGAGATAAAGCAATGTCTTTCTGTAGCGTCGAAGAAATATAATCTAAATAAGCTTTATCACTTCTCTTTCCGTTTAAGTTATTGGTGTGATGTTGCTATACAAACATCTGAAATTCTGGAAAAAGAGAACAAATTAAATGTAATAAAACATGCTGATATTGACAAAGCATTAGAAAAAACATCATTAAAAGATAGTTTGATAAACATTTTTGGATGTTATGGGAAAACTATAAAAAAAATTGTTTGTTATGAGTTAATAACATTACTAAGAAAAGAATATTTAAAGGATTATTCTCCTTTATATAAAGATAGTCATTGTCCAAATGAAATAGTGGATGTGGAAGTCTTTGTGTATTTTGATGACGCCCATTAAAATATACACGAAATACCTATATTTTCTCAATGAAAGTATTCCCAAACAATATGGTCTCAACTTTTCTATAAAACAGGAGGATAATTCGCTTTTTTTATGTAAGTTTGCATACTAAAACTTATCACAACTGTAATACAACTGAAATTTCGTGGTTTTTCAACTTGCAAGACAGTTGGCAAGACGACATATGTGGATGAAAAGACATTAGAACAACAAGAATATAACTTAAAACTAAGAGCCTATGTATTGTATTAATTGTGGGGCGAAGCTCCCACCCGGACATAAATTCTGTGGCATGTGTGGTACACGTGTCCCTGTAATTGAAGATATACAACCAGCTCCTGTAGCTGAGACTAAGGAAGAACCAGCTCCGCAACCTGTGGTTCAGCCGGAGCCAGTTCCGGAGCCAGTGGTTCAATCTGAGCCTATACCACAA
>URLQ01000065.1 GCA_900548745.1 uncultured Prevotella sp. | reverse complement strand
TCAGTACGCCGGTTTTCAAGACCGGTGCATTCGACCACTCTGCCATCTCTCCTTTACTTGAAGAAGTTGCTTTGTGTCTTAAAGCGAGTGCAAAGGTATAGAGTTTTATCTAAACTTGCAAATTTTTAGCCAACTTTTTTCTAAAAAAGATGTTTTTTGCTAATTTTGCACCATGATTTATCCAAACACATTCGAAAACAAGATTGGTTTCAACGAAATAAGAACGCTTTTGCGTGAAAGATGCCTGAGCTCTCTCGGCAAAGAGGAAATTGACAAGATTGCCTTTATGGACGACATGAATGCTATAAACACGCAACTTGCAAGAGTTAGGGAATTCCGCAAACTACAGGAAGAAGCAGAAGACTTCCCTATCAGTTACTTCTTTGACGTCAGGCAATCTGTGGCAAGACTACGTCTCGAAGGCACCCACCTTGAGGAAGACGAGCTGTTCGACCTGCGACGCTCCATGGGAACAATCTGCGACATTGTAGCATATCTTAACCGCTGCGACGAAGACGAAGCTTCCATTTCTCAAGACGGATGGAAGCATGAACCCGTATACCCATACCCGGCACTACACGAATTGGCAGACGGCGTTATGACCTACCCGCAGATTCTGCAGCGTATCGATCAGATATTGGATAAATTCGGAAAGATACGTGACACGGCATCACCGGAACTTAACAACATTCGTAGGGAACTTGCCAAAACAGAGGGAAGCATCTCGCGTACATTATATAGTATCCTGCGTTCAGCACAAAGCGAGGGTTTAATCGAGAAGGATGTAACACCGGCTATGCGCGACGGCAGACTGGTTATACCTATCGTGCCTACGATGAAGCGCAAGATCAAAGGTATCGTACACGACGAGTCGGCTTCCGGAAAGACTCTTTTCGTTGAACCGACAGAGGTTGTGGAAGCAAACAACCGGGTCAGAGAACTTGAAGCAGAGGAAAGACGTGAGATTATACGTATACTTAATGAAATAGCAAAGACCATACGTCCTCATGTTCCACAAATACTTGCATCATATAAGCTGCTGGCACAGATTGACATGATTCGCGCCAAAGCAGAACTTGCAAAACTTATCGGAGGAATAGAACCCGAAGTAGGGAAATACCCTCTCATCGACTGGATTGAAGCCACCCACCCCTTGTTGCGCCTTTCATTGGAAAAGCAGGGAAAGAAGGTTGTCCCACTGGAAATCATGCTGACAAGAAACAAGAGGATGCTTATAATCTCCGGACCGAACGCCGGAGGAAAGTCTGTATGCCTGAAGACCGTAGGACTGTTGCAGTATATGCTCCAATGCGGTCTGTCCATACCTATGAGCGAACGGTCAAAAGCCGGCATTTTCCAGAATATCCTTATAGATATCGGTGACGAACAGAGCATAGAAGATGACCTAAGTACATATTCGAGTCATCTGACGAACATGAAAAACATGATGAAGAGTGCCAACGACCGAACCCTGATTCTCATTGATGAGTTCGGAACAGGAACGGAACCACAGATTGGAGGGGCAATAGCAGAGGCCGTATTGAAACAGTTCTGCATAAAGAAGGCATACGGCGTCATCACCACCCACTACCAAAACCTGAAACACTTTGCCGACAGTCATGAAGGCGTAGTCAACGGCGCAATGCTATACGACCGCCATCAGATGCAGGCGCTGTTCCAGCTGCAGATAGGACAGCCGGGAAGTTCTTTCGCCATAGAGATTGCCAGAAAGATAGGATTGCCGGAACAGGTTATCCACGACGCCAGCGAGATTGTCGGTTCCGATTATATCCAAAGCGACAAATACCTGCAGGACATTGTACGCGACAAACGCTATTGGGAGAGCAAACGACAGACCATCCATCAGCGCGAGAAACAGATGGAGCAGACTATATCAAAATACGAATCGGAACTAACCGATTTGGAAAAGAGCCGCAATGAAGTACTTGCCAAAGCAAAGGAACGTGCCGAAGAACTCTTCAAGGAGAGCAACAAGAAGATAGAGAATGTCATCCGAGAAATTCGAGAGAAACAGGCTGAGAAGGAAGAGACAAAGAAGCTGCGCGACAGTCTGAAGGACTTCAAGGAAGGCATTGCCGACATAGACAAGCAGACTGAGGATGACAAGATTGCGCGCAAGATGGCTCAGATTCTAAGACGAAAGGACAATAAGAACAAGAGGAAGAAAGAGAAAGAAGAAAAAGCCACTGATGCCACAAGTCTGCAAAACAGTACTATAACACAGACCCAGAATTCAAAATTCAAGGAAGGTGACACCGTAAGAATAAAAGGTACGACCACTGTAGGAACCATTGAGAGCATCCAGGACAAGAATGTTGTCGTAATCTTCGGCGGTCTGCGGTCTACAACGGCTATCAAAAAGATTGAACATGCCACACCTCCTAAGAAAGAGGAACCGCGCCCTTATATGACCGTGGGCAAACAGACACGCGAAACCATCGACTCAAAGAAGCTAAACTTTAAGCAAGACCTTGATGTCAGGGGCATGCGTGGCGAAGAAGCCTTGAACGCCGTAATGTATTTCATCGACGACGCCACACTCGTCGGCATGTCGAGAGTACGCATACTCCACGGCACAGGCACAGGCATCCTCCGTCAGCTCATACGCCAGTATCTTGCTACCGTTCCTGCCGTCACCTCATACAAAGACGAGCATGTGCAGTTTGGCGGAGCCGGTATAACAGTTGTAGATTTGGGATAAGACAACTCTTACGCCAAATAAAATCCTAAGACATAAGACAAAAGCTTGCAGCAATACGAGACATGTATCGCTGCAAGCTTTTATTATATTATATAAAGGTTGAAAAGAACTATGCGAGACACTCGTCAAGCAACTTTTCAATCTCTTTTCTGTTCATATCCTGTCCTATAAAAACGAGCTTCTGTATACGGTCGCCATATTCAGGATCCCAATCTTTCACCGCCCCCGGATTATTCTTCTTGAACTCCTCAAGCTCATCCTTCGGCATTGTGGCATACCATTGTCCGGCATTGCGCAGAGAAACCTGGCTACCAGCCTGCTCAAACACATAACACATGTCTTTCTCTTCAGCGAAATAACACAGTCCCTTGCAACGAATAACACTCTTCGGGAACTTACGGGCAATAAACTGATCGAACTCGGTCATCATAAAAGGACGACGACGGGTATAGACGAAGGTGCCGATGCCATATTCCAAAGCCTCCCCCTCTTCTTCATTCTCAAGGTCATCCTCATCGCCTTCTACAGCCTCTATCCAACGCGCTGACGTAGCAACCTTTTCAAAATCGAAAAGATGAGTATTGATGATTTTCTCGATAGGCACATCACCATAGTTACAAGGAACGATAGCCGCCTTAGGCTGAATCTGTCGCAAGATAGCCTTTATACGAACAAGCTCGTCTGCCGACACCTCATCCGCCTTGTTCAACAGAATGATATTACAGAACTCCACCTGCTGTATAACAAGGCTCGCCAAGTCATCTTCTCCAAGATTACCCTTCGTCAGATCCGTTCCTTCTGCGAACTCATCTCTCAGTCTGAGAGCATCACACACTGTAACAATAGCGTCAAGTTTTGCTATGCCGTTTTTTGCATATTCCGGATACATCTGCGGATAAACGCTTATTGTCTGCGCTATCGGTGCGGGTTCACATATTCCGCTCGCCTCTATCACGATATAATCAAAACGGTTCTGCGCCACAATCTCACTCAACTGCTGGACGAGATCCATTTTAAGAGTACAACAGATGCAGCCGTTCTGCAAAGCGACAAGACTATCATCGCCCTCTCCGACCACTCCACCTTGCTGTATCAAGTCGGCATCAATGTTCACTTCGCCAATATCATTAACGATAACGGCAAACCTAATACCTTTCTCATTTGAGAGAATTCGGTTCAAAAGAGTCGTCTTTCCACTTCCCAAATAACCTGTAAGCAGAAGAACTGGAGTTTCTTTAATATCCATATAGCTATATGTTTAAAATATTACATAACAAAAAAAAGACATCCTTGGAATAAGGATGTCTCTGTGTTGGGATACTCGGACTCGAACCAAGAATGACAGGACCAGAATCTGTAGTGTTACCATTACACCATATCCCAATGTTTTTATTTAGCAATCGTTATTGCTTGATTGCGAGTGCAAAGGTACTACTTTTTTTTTAATCACAAACATTTCTCGCAACTTTTTTATAAAAAAAACCAAAATAACTCGTTTTTTTTGCTCTTTTCGGATAAATCAGCTTACCTTTGTACTCCGTTGGACATTATTATATATAATATAACGTATAAGTCCGGCATAATAATTTTTTATTCAATAATCCGATTTAATTTTAATGAAACAGAAAAACAAGCTTGTTGAATCAATTGTAAAGGGAATTCAAGAGAAGAAGGGTACAGATATCGTTATTGTCGATTTGCGAGGTATTGACGGCACAATATGTGATTATTTCATTATTTGCCAAGGTAACTCACCCACACAGATTGACGCGATAACAGACTCCGTCGAGGAAACAGCTCGCATAGAGGCCGGCGAGAAACCTGTAAAGATTGCCGGACTTACAAATGCGGAATGGGTGGCAATGGACTACACCGATATTCTGGTACACATCTTCCTGCCAGAGATGAGAAGCTACTACAATCTGGAAGATCTGTGGGAAGATGCAAGTCTTACACGAGTGCCGAATATTGACGCAGACTAAAGATTTACGTCTATAGCCATGATATCATATACAGCATGGCTGCTATAATATATTATATAAGGTGTAAAATCATTATAAAGAAATGAATCCTAACAAAAATCAGAATCCCAATAACAGCAAGATGCCAAAATTCAACCTTGGTTGGATATACGCTCTTGCAATAATCGGTCTTGTCATAGCCTATGCTATGGGAGGCAATTCTATTGGAGGCAGTGCTGGGAAACAAGCATCATATACTAAATTCCAGACATACATGATGCAGGGATACGCACAAAGCCTGGTTGTAAACAAAGACAACGGCAAGCTGAAGATGTATGTCAAGCCGGAATATATCCGCACGCTGTTCAATGCCGGTACCAGTCAAGTGGGAACAAACCCGTTCATAGAAGTACAATATGGCGGCATTGACAAACTTGAGAGCTTCGTTGACTATGCCAAAGCAAAAGGCAAGTTCAAAGGAGACCTTACCTACGAAAGCGATCAGGGCGGCATATTGATGATGCTTCTACAGGCTGTTGGCCCTATAATCCTGTTCTTCGCTATCTGGATGTTCCTCATGCGCAGAATGGGAGGCGGTGGCGGCGGCCCTGGCATTCTGGGCGTAGGCAAGAGCAAGGCCAAGGTATACGACAAAACCAAGGGCGAAAAGGTTATAACATTCAAGGATGTTGCCGGACAGGAAGGAGCAAAGCAGGAGGTGCAAGAGATTGTGGACTTCCTCAAGAATCCCAAGAAATACACAGAGCTTGGCGTAAGATACCTACAGGAGCATTACTTATAGGCCCTCCAGGAACAGGAAAGACTCTCCTTGCCAAGGCCGTAGCCGGTGAGGCTGGTGTTCCATTCTTCTCCATGAGCGGTTCCGACTTTGTGGAAATGTTTGTCGGAGTAGGAGCAAGCCGTGTGCGCGACCTCTTCCGCCAGGCAAAGGAAAAAGCCCCTTGCATCATCTTCATTGACGAGATAGATGCCGTGGGTAGAGCCCGCAGCCAGAGTCCTTCTATGGGAAGCAATGATGAGCGCGAAAGCACATTGAACGCCCTTCTTACAGAGATGGACGGCTTCGGAACGAACAGTGGCGTCATAGTACTTGCGGCAACAAACCGTGCCGACATGCTCGACAAGGCATTGCTGCGTGCCGGACGCTTTGACCGTCAGATAAGTGTTGATCTTCCGGACCTTAATGAACGCAAGGCAATCTTCGAAGTGCATCTGCGTCCTATCAAGAAAGATGCAAGTGTTGATGTAGAGATGCTTGCCCGCCAGACACCAGGTTTCTCTGGAGCTGATATTGCCAACGTATGCAATGAGGCTGCACTTATAGCAGCCCGCAACGGCAAGAAGAGCGTTGAGAAGCAAGACTTCCTCGATGCTGTAGACCGAATCATCGGCGGTCTGGAGAAGAAGACCAAGGTGATGACAGCTTCTGAAAAGCGTTCCATCGCCATCCACGAGGCTGGCCACGCAACGATATCCTGGTTCACCGAGCATGCCAATCCATTGGTTAAGGTATCTATCGTACCACGAGGAAGGGCTCTTGGAGCTGCCTGGTACATGCCAGAAGAGCGACAGATAACCACCAAAGAGGCGATGCTCGACGAGATATGCTCTCTGCTTGGCGGACGTGCTGCCGAGGAACTGTTCACCGGCCATATCTCTACAGGTGCCATCAACGACCTTGAGCGCGTCACAAAGAGTATCTACGGAATGATAGCTTATGCAGGTATGGGTGAGAACCTGCCTAACATCAGCTATTACAACAACAACGAATACAACTTCCAGAAGCCTTACTCTGAAACAACAGCCAAGGCTATCGACGACGAAGCCCTCAAGATGATTGCCGAGCAATACAAGAGAGCCAAAGAGATTCTTACAGAACACAAGGAAGGTCATAACGCACTTGCCAACCTGCTCATAGAGCGCGAGGTTATCTTTGCCGAGGATGTGGAGAAAATTTTCGGCAAGCGTCCATGGGTAAGCCGTTCTGAGGAGATTCTGGAAGGGAATAATGCCTCTGCAGACAACACCGAAGCAGAGACAAAGAATAACGAAAATACCGAAACATCGGAGAAGATATAATCTATAAGCTATGACAGAAGAAAAGAAAAACAGCAAGTTGAGCAATCTGATAGTACGCTCCATTACGGGAGTACTTTTCGTTGCAGCAATAGTAACATCATTCCTTCATCCTTTTGCGATGGAGTTTCTGTTCATGCTAATAACAGGACTTACCTTATGGGAATACTGCGGACTGGTGAACGAGAAGGAGGATGTACAAATCAACCAATTCATAAGCACCATTGCCGGCGTATATTTCTTCCTTGCCGTTGGTGGGTTCTGTACGGGCCTCGTACCTACGGCTGCTGTATTCATCCCGTATCTGCTCACCATCGTGTATCTGTTCATAAGCGAACTGTATTCAAACAGCAAGAACGCCATTGAAGATTGGGCACACACGATGCTCGGACAGATGTATATAGCATTACCGTTTTCCACAATTAACGTATTGGCATTCAATGCCTCCGCAAACGGACAGACGGTCTACAACTATATCATGCCGCTTAGCGTGTTCATTTTCCTTTGGGCCAATGACACAGGTGCCTACTGCTCTGGTTCGCTCTTCGGCAAGCACAAGCTCTTTCCAAGAATCTCTCCGGGAAAGACGTGGGAGGGTTCTATCGGCGGTACTGTCTTGGTATTAGTAGCCGCAGCAATAGTATATTATGTATTTCCAAATATCCAATCAGACCTCGGCCTGTCCCTAATACAATGGATGGGACTCGGACTTGTCATTGTGGTGTTTGGCACATGGGGCGACCTTGTAGAGTCTCTCTTCAAGCGCACACTCGGCATCAAGGACAGCGGAAACATACTACCCGGCCACGGCGGAATGCTCGACCGTTTTGACTCTTCTCTGATGGCAATGCCTGCGGCAGTAGTATATCTTTATTCGCTGACCCTGCTATAAACCATTGCTGTATGCATTGCTGCTTCTATACAAGCAGACTGTCTGAAAAGTAAATATGTGCATTCTGAAATAGACTCAAATACATTAAACAATAAAGAAAACGAGGGTTCCTGTATTCGGAATCCTCGTTTTCTTTATTATTGTCATTAACCCCCAATCGGTCATCAGGGCTTATAATACCTATAGTTTATTGATAATCATCTCCATCTGCTCACCCAGTCCGATGGTATATCCTTGCGACTTATACACCACACGGTTGAAGGTGTCGGAGATAATGAATATCGGTGAGAGGCCGGGATGAGAGAGCTTCATGTTCTCAGAAATCTGCTTACGAATCTTTCCATCCTTATCTATACCGTAGATGATATTCTCAGGCAGCCCGCTGAATTCATTCTTATTGAACTTATTTGCTGCAGCCTCATCTTCAAAGAGCAATACTATCGGACGATTCCATTTTTCAAATGCCGAAGCAACCTTTGCTATGTCTTTCAATGCATGGTTAGTAGGCTCCTGCCCCACTCCAACCAGTCCGGTAATGAAATATCCGCGCCCTGTCTGCGACAAAAGACTTACTTCTGATCCGTCGAGCTTCTGGAACTTACTCTCCGAATCGAAATTACCGATTACAGTAACCGCAGTAGGAGAGGTGCGCAGCTGCATTGCCACATCTGTTGTCTTTCCTTTTTCAACAGAGAAGATCTGCATTGCCGACATGACGCCGCCACTTGCCAATCGGGTTCCACTCACGAGAACATACTGTCCGGCATCAAGTTCCACCTTGTTCTTAAACGTGCTGCTCCATGTCGTTCCCACCTCTGGATATTCCAATAGAGATGTTGAGCCGTCGGGATTTATGCGGCTTATCGAGAAATGGCTATAATATTTAGGGTCGTCAATGATGCCGTTGCCTTTATACGAAAGATTCAAGAAGCCCTTGTCGCTTACCTTCTGTACGGTACCGTCGAAGTCCACATCTATCCACTCTCCGTCTTTTCTATACTGTGTCTTCTGCGTTACGGCATCCACACGAGCCTCTATACCAAGACTGCGTGCCACATCAACAAAGAAAATCTTGCGTGAACGACGGTCGGTGACTCTACTGTTCCACACTCCCACCGGCGTCTGTGCTATCATCAGAGCCTTCTCGTCAGGGTTCAAGCGTATGTTTTTCTTCACCCATTCCACGAGAACGGTTGGGTCTTTCTGGATTCTCCCAATATTTTTCTTGCTGAAAGTCTTCTCAAAGAACTGCTTGAACGGATGTATTATCATCTCGTTCTCCACACGTGGACATAGTTCATTGCTCCACGCATTGAAGTTATCCTCAAGGATTTCCGTCTGCATATCCCTAAGATCCTTTTCGCTCAGAGAGGAAAGCAACCCTACGGCACGCTGCAGGTTATCCTTATGGCGCACAAGGAAAGCGAGCATCACCTCATGATTTCCTTGCGACTTTACAAGCAAGTCTGCTATCTTTTCTGTTTCATCTGCCGACATGCCATCCACCAATCCCTTGTCCGCCAACGTCTTCTTTGCCGTTTCCTTTGTATAGAACGTGGCAAGATAAGCATGGCGCACCGAATCTTCGTATGCAAAGCGCCTGTCGTTTTCCGCCCTTTGTTCTGGTGTAACAAGAGGAATATTCGGTTTCTCCTGTGGAGGTACGATATCGAAGGAGTCGGTATACAGAACCGCAGCAGTATTGTTTTCCACCGTACGGTCAAGACGGATGGTTACATCCTTGTCTTTTCCAAACGACACCTTTCTGAAGCCATACTTCCCGTTCTGAGATGCCCACACCATCATGTCACCCTTGCCGGCGGTAAGGAATGTTCTGCCAGCGGCATCGGAATATTTGGTCACTACGGGACAGAACTCAGCATAGTTGTATATCTTGAATACGACCTTTGCATTATTCACAGGTTTTCCGTCGGCATCAACTACAGTGAAGCCCATGTGTGCCGTCTCCACATAATTATCTATAAGATTTATCTCCGTATAGTTTGAAGTGCGCAGAAGCACCTCTTCGGGTCCTCTGTAATCGCCAAACGCCTTGGTGTGCATAAGCATAGCCCTTGAAGCCGGAGCATTGAACCATCCGAGATTCAGCACAGGTTCCGGTTCGCAGGCTCCGAGGAAATACCACTTTCCGTCAGCCCAAGCCTCCACCCATGCATGGTTATCGTCGGTATGCGCCCAGCGTGGGGTGTACACCTGCCTTGCCGGGATGCCTACAGCCCTTAGAGCAGCCACGGCGAAAGTGCTCTGTTCGCCACATCTGCCGTATGCAGAGCGCACAGTAGATAGCGGAGCCGATGTTCTTCCATCAGACGGACGATAGGTTACTTTCTCATGACACCAGTGGTTAACCTCCAATATGGCATCTTTCATAGATAGTCCCTTCACCCTTTCTTTCAGTTCTTTATAGAACACCATCCTCGAATCATCAAGGTTTTCATTATTCACTCGCACCGGCAGCACAAAATGCCGGAACAACAGGTCGGGAACATTCTTCCCCCACGTCATCTCCTTTCGTGCCATAATGCTTGTCTTTACATTCTCGAGAAAGAAACCCGGTTTATAGTCTGTCAAGTCGGCAAGCGGCATATAGTCATACAGAAACTCCAGATCGGAGCGTTCCTCCGCTGTCAATCCGTCAAGCGACTCCACGTTTGCCGAGCGTAACATCTGCACAGCATCGAAGCGATGACTCTTCTCTCCACAAACCACAACATTGCCTTTATGCACAGTTTGTCCCACTATAGGCATACCGCACAAAAGCATAACCGTTGGCAATAAATATCTTTTCATAATCCACAGTATTATATCTTCTAAAGATTATGCAAAGATAATGCAAATCGAATACAATGCAAAACAAACTTGTTTGATTTTGTATTGTTGAGATGCAGCTTATCTTATTAAAAGATAATGCAAATCGAATACAATGCAAAACAAGCACACGACATCCATGCTCCGCACCACATCCGAAAAACAGAAAAGATTTCCAAATCAATTTCTTTTTCATAATCTTTCTCCTTTTTATGATAAATGTTGCATATATTAATAAGGTGGCAGACATAGTTGCCGCCATTGCCTTAGACTGACGTCATCAACCGATTGCAAAGTTAGACGGATGATGTTGCAAAGGTGTGATAGAAAGATTAATATGCCAATAAAAGAAACATGGCTCGAAGGAAATTTCGAGCAACAACGTCACATCAAAATGGGTAATAATCAGACGGAACATATTTGTCTGTTTTTAGAAATTAGGTAACTTCCCTATAGAAAGTCGGTATCTTTCTCATAGAAATTCGGTAACTTTCTATTTTTAGTTGTTTAGTAGACTTGTTTTTGGTTGATTGGACGACTAAGCGTTTCCATGTCTTTCTCCCCACTTTTCCGCACCCTAAAATTAACAAATACAGCCAACTGAGGAAACGAAATACAGCCAACTGAAGAAACAAAATACAGTCAACTGAAGAAACAAAATACAGCCAACTGAGGAAATAAAATACGGTCAACTGAGGAAATATAGGAAAAAGTTGTATCTTTGCACCTGAATAATCAGCTATTTGAAGATATGGAATACAAACATAGAATCGCAGACCAGATACTAACAAAGAAACTGGCAAGTAAAGGAGCTATCTTAATAGAAGGTCCAAAATGGTGTGGAAAAACGACAACAGCAGAACAACAGGCAAAAAGTATTCTATATATGGATAATCCTGCCTCGTTGGAAACCAATCTACAGATGGCAGAGATAGATGCTTCAGTATTGCTGGACGGCGACACGCCAAGGCTTATTGACGAATGGCAGCTGGCACCAAAGCTTTGGGATGCCATCAGATTTGAGGTTGACCATAGGCACGACGTAGGACAGTTTGTCTTGACTGGATCCGCAGTTCCTGCTGATGAAAAGGATATGCACCATTCCGGAACGGGGCGATTCAGTTGGCTAACCATGCGACCAATGAGCCTTTACGAGTCGGGAGAGTCAAATGGAATAGTGAGCTTGGCACATTTATTTGAAACACCGGAAAAAATAGTTGGCGTTAACAAACTTAAGATAGACGACCTGGCATTTCTGATTTGCCGTGGCGGCTGGCCGTTTGCTTGTGGGTTGAAAGATGAAGCTGCTTTGGCACAAGCTTTTGACTATGTGGATGCTGTCATTAAGAAAGATGTATCCAGAGCGGATGGTGTGAATCGTAATGCAACGACTACAAGATTGCTATTACGTTCTTACGCCAGGAACCAAGGTTCACAAGCAACCATCAGAACGATTGTGGCTGACATGATGACAAATGATGAGAATGAGATTAGCATAAAGACAGCCGGTAGCTATCTGGAGGCTTTGCGCAAGATATTTGTCATTGAGGACTCTGAAGCCTGGAATCCAAATCTACGTTCCAAGACAGCTATCCGTACAGCAAACACCCGTTACTTCATTGACCCATCTATTGGAACGGCTGTGTTGGGACTTGGTCCAAAAGACCTCATCAATGATCTCAATACAATGGGACTCTTTTTTGAGACTCTTTGCGTTAGGGATTTACGTGTTTTTGCTGATGCTTTGGATGGAGAGGTGTATCATTATCGCGACAAAAACGGATTGGAATGTGATGCCGTAGTGCATCTGCGCAATGGCAAATACGGACTTGTTGAAGTAAAACTGGGTGGCGACAAACTCATCAACGAGGGTGCCGAGAATCTGATAACCCTTGCAAGCAAAATAAATACAGAAAAGATGAATGAACCTTCCTTCATGATGGTACTTACAGGAACAGGCGATTTCGCTTATCGAAGGAAAGACGGTGTGTTCGTGGTTCCCATCGGATGCCTGAAAGATTAATATAATGCCAACAGTTCAAGAAGTCTGAACTGTTGGCATCAAGAGACTTTATTCCAACAGACATCATGGCATAAAGACTCTATATCAGATGAATATTGGGGAATTCCAACATCTCTATTACAGTTCGTCCATCTCCTCACCTGTGCGCTCCATCACGTTTGCTGCCATAACGTCGGCGGCATGGATGATGGCAACGAGCGGATATTCCTTTTGCGCCGTATCGTAGTTGCGCACATCCTCAAAGCTGTTCTGGTTCAGCCCCCAGGCTCCCATGTGCCAGCGGATGGCAAGCATCTCGTCGTCATACAGTTCCAGTCCGCTGAGCAGTATCACCACGAGCGACTTCTCTCCGTGCCCCATCGGAAAGTCCTTATACGAAACCTTGTAGCCCTCGCAGTCTTCCCACTGTCCGAGCTTATTCTTGCGCTTCTTCACACTACGCTTGTAGATGTCCGCCTTGCACACATCGTGCAGCAGAGCGGATATTATTATGCTCTCCTTCTTCACCTCCGTATCGAGCGAAGGCTCCAGCGCCTTCATGCCTTCCCAGATGGCAAATGCCGCCTTGCAAGTATTGAGGGAATGCTGCACGAGCCCGCCTTCCACATTCAGATGATGACCTGCCGAAGCCGGAGCCGAGAAGAAACCGAGGCGTTCCAGCTCTTCTATTACATCGTCTACCCCTTCGCGGCCGGTAGACTTCAGGAGCTTTACAAACTCCTCCTTATTTTCATTAATATTGCAACTCATTTCTTATTACTTTATTTTACTGATACAAATTTATATAAAATTCCCGAATTACAATCCTGCCGGGGTAAAAAAACGAGAAAGATTATCTTTAGACAAATCCAAGAGGCATCTGTTTTCTCATCAAGACTGCATGGTTTTTATATATAAAAGCCCTTGTATTTATTTAAATATAAGCTTTATTTATATAAATAAAGACTTTATTTTATTTCACAAAGGCTTTATTTTATTAAACAAAGGCTATATTTAAAGTTTTTCACCATGGTTTTGAGTTTTTTTCTTCCGCTCTCTGTTTTTTTATTTTATGCTCCACACAATATATATAAATAACATGCGTTATTAAATACGTATATACACAATTTATAGATTTTATGATAGAATACATTAAAGGCGAGCTCACGGAAGTGACGCCTGCATACGCCGTTGTGGAGGCGCATGGAGTAGGCTACGGACTGAACATCTCGCTCAACACCTATAGCGGAATACAGAACAAGAAAGAGGTAAAACTGTATGCCTTCGAAAGCATCCGCGAAGATGCACACGTGCTTTTCGGCTTCGCATCAAAGCAGGAGCGCGAAATGTTCATGCTGCTCATCACCGTATCCGGCGTGGGAGCAAACACGGCGAGAATGATTCTCTCTGCCATGTCGGCAGCTGAGCTTTGCAACGTGATTTCCACCGGCAACGAGAAAATGCTGAAGACCGTAAAGGGTATAGGACTGCGCACGGCACAACGCATCATAGTGGACCTGAAGGACAAGATTGCCACAAGCGCCATAGCGGAAGAGATGCCGGCAGGCATCGTGGTGCAGGCTGCCGCCATGAACAACGAGGTGCGCGACGAGGCTATCGGCGCACTCACGATGCTCGGATTCGCCCCGGCACCTTCGGCAAAGGTGGTGTCGGCAATACTTTCGGACAATCCGCAATTACCAGTAGAACAGGTTGTTAAACTGGCTCTGAAACAGATTAAGTAAATGAAAAGTCTAAAGAAACTATCCATTATAGTAGTCGCTTTGCTGAGCATCAACATGCTCGCTCTGAACGTTATCCCCCAGCTGCAGGACGACCGCACAAGGCCCAACGTGCGAAACAAGCGGCAGGACAAAGGCCCGATAACGCTGAACAAAAGAGGAAAAGCAAAAGACGACTCGCTGAAGAACGTCAAGACGGGGCTTTCGGCACTCGTCATCGAGGATGACTCCATCCCCGACTCTCTGCTGCACCCGAAATGGAACGTGCAGCGCACCGTGCCTATAACCATCGACGATACGAGGAAACGTACCGCCGACCTTAGCATGCCCGAAAACATAAAGCAGGATGTAGTATACAACGACACCCTGAACAGATACTTCGTCGGCTCCAAGATGGGTGGAGGATACCTCTCCACGCCTATCATCATGACACCGGAGGAGTACAAGAAATGGAGCGAAAAGCAGGAGATGAACCTCTTCTTCCGCAACAAGAACGACGAAATAGTGAAGGAGAAAGGCAAAGAGAAGTTCTCCTTCTCCGACATGCACTTCGAACTCGGACCGGCAGAGAAAATATTCGGTCCCGGCGGCGTACGCATAAAGACACAGGGTACAGCAGAGCTGAAGCTTGGAGCCACAATAAAGGAAGTGGACAACCCGTCGCTACCTATCCGCAACAGGAAGACGACAATGATGAACTTCGACGAGAAGGTGAACCTCAACGTGAACGGTAAGGTGGGCGACAAGGTGAACATGAACCTCAACTACA
>URLQ01000064.1 GCA_900548745.1 uncultured Prevotella sp. | reverse complement strand
GACGTCGTTCCAGGCGGCGCTTACGATGCCTGGTATCGCCGGTATCGTATTGACTCTCGGTATGGCTGTGGATGCCAACGTGCTTATCTATGAACGTACAAAGGAGGAGCTGCGCAAGGGCAAGGGTCTGCGTGATGCTATCCATGCAGGTTACGGAAACGCTTTCTCTGCTATCTTCGACTCCAACTTGACCTCTATCATCACCGGTGTCATCCTGTTCGTATTCGGTACAGGTCCTGTACGTGGTTTCGCAACAACACTTATCATCGGTATCTGCTGTTCATTCTTTACAGCCGTTTACCTCACACGTCTTATCTACGAGAACCGTCTCGCTAAGGACAAGTGGCTGAACCAGAACTTCACAACCCGCATCTCTCGCAACTTCCTGCAGAACAACAATGTCGGCTTCATGAACATGTACAAGAAGACATTCACCATCACTGGTGTTCTTGTTGCAGTATTCATCGTAAGCTTCTTCGTTCGCGGCTTGAGCAAGAGCATCGACTTCACCGGAGGTCGCAACTATACCGTGAAGCTGGAGAAGGCAGTAGAGCCAGAGGATGTAACCGCAGCACTTCAAGCATCATTCCCTAACAGCTCTGTAAGCTCATTGGCACTCGGTACAGACCACAAGACAATCCGTATCTCTACGAACTACAAGATTGAGTCCAACAGTCCTACCGTTGACGATGAGGTTGAGGAGATCCTCTTCAAGGCATTGAGCGAGGCAGGAATGGTAACACAGAAGAGCGTAGAGGCATTCAAGAATCCAGACGTTCGTGCCGGAGGTTCTATCATCAGTAGTGCAAAGGTAGGTCCGTCAGTGGCTAAGGATATTACATATGGTGCTATCATCAGCGTCATCTTCGCTCTTATAGCAATCTTCCTGTACATCCTGCTCCGCTTCCGCAACATCGCCTTCTCACTTGGTTCTACATTCGCCTTGGCAATAGACACCATCGTAGTACTTGGCTTCTACTCTCTGCTTTGGAACGTAGTACCGTTCTCTCTTGAGATAGACCAGACCTTCATCGGTGCTATCCTTACCGTTATCGGTTACTCTATCAACGACAAGGTGGTTGTGTTCGACCGTATACGTGAGAACCTGAACCTGTACAAGAAGCGTGACTTCTTCACTATCTTCAACAACTCTCTGAATGAGACATTGGCACGTACAGTAAACACCTCTTTGACAACATTGCTCGTGTTGCTCTGTATCTTCATCCTCGGTGGTGACAGCATCCGTAGCTTCGCATTCGCAATGATTATCGGTGTTATCTTCGGTACTCTGTCTTCAATCTTCGTTGCAGCTCCAATCGCTTACATGACATTGAGCAAGCGCGACAAGGGAGAGCGTGGCGACAAGCCACTCGCTGAAGTTGCAGAATAAAAAAAGCGACACCTTATATATAATATAGTATAAGGCAACTGTCATATAAGCGCCATGCAAAATCTGAAAAGATTACTGCATGGCGCTTTTCTTTTAATTATTACAATAATTCTCAGCAAATGCATGAGAAAAACACAGAGAATCGACTTATATTATTCAATATAACACAATAAACCAGATGACCACTTCTATATATCATCTATTATTACTATCTTTACATCCGGAAAAAACACTTAACAATACAACATGAGAAAATATTATATAATCATCATACTCATAACCTGCAATGTATCCATCTGGGCGCAAACGACCAATAGTCAAACGCCACATCCCTGGGAAAACATTATCGGCAACATGATGGACGACAATGATGAAGAAGCTATGGAATGGGAGGATATGTACGACGCTCTGCATGAACTGGAGAATAATCCCGTAGACATCAACTCCGCAACGAAAGAAGATCTGGAAAGGATTCCATTCCTCTCTGACAGCGAGATTGCAGACATCCTCGAATATATTTACCGCAACGGAGACATAAAGACACCTGCGGAACTTACCATGATACGCTCATTGAGCGCACAGAAACGACAACTCCTCTCCTACTTCATAACCATAAAGGACACGGAGAAGAAAGGTTTCCCTACTCTTAAAAACATTCTCAGATACGGAAAGAACGAACTGCTTGCCACAGGAAATATCCCTCTGTACGATAGAAAAGGTGACAAAAACGGATACTTGGGCTATAAATACAAGCACAACATAAGATATGAACACACCTACGGCGAATATCTGCGCATCGGACTCGTTGGCGCACAGGACGCTGGAGAACCATTCTTCTCCAACAAAAACTCTCTCGGCTATGACTTCTATTCCTTCTACCTCTCCATAAAGAAACTCGGCATTCTGAAATCCTTCACCGCAGGCAGATACAGAATACGCATGGGTATGGGACTGATAATGAACAACGACCTGTCGTTCGGAAAGTCAATGAGCCTTACTTCCATAAACAGACAGGGCAGCAATATACGCCCTCATTCCTCACGCTCGGGATATAACTACATGCAGGGAGCAGCGGCAACCGTAAGTATTTCCCCGTATATCGACCTCACGGCATTCGTATCATACAAGGACTTTGACGCCACTCTGAGCAAAGACGGGGAAAGCATCAGTACAATACTAAAATCAGGCTACCACCGCACGAAGACGGAAATGGCAAAGAAAAACAATGCTTCACAATTCGTTTCAGGAGGAAACATAAACTATTCCCGCAACGGCTTTAGCCTCGGATTATCGGGATACTATGCCTCACTGGACCGACCGCTGAAACCAAACACATCATCCATATACAGAAAATACTATGCCGCAGGAGAACGATTCTATAACTTCAGTGCAGACTATGGATACAGAAACGGACGCTTCTCCTTCCATGGCGAGACGGCAACCGGCGACTGCCAGGCATGGGCTACCATAAACACCCTCAACTACAGAATAAAATCAAACGTCAGCATAATGGCACTGCAACGCTTCTACTCATACAAATACTACTCCCTCTTCTCGCAAAGCTTCAGCGAGGGAGGCAGCGTGCAGAACGAAAGCGGAGTATACTTAGGCATCAACTGGCAGCCCAAGCGTGCCGTATCAATAAGGTACTATACTGACATCGCATATTTCCCTTGGGCAAAATACCAGACAAAGGCTGAGTCTCGCTCTTTCGACAACATGCTGTCTATAGACTATGCCACGGACAACTGGACTTTTTCTACCAAATACCGACTCAAGATGCGCGAGAAAGACAACGCCGAGAAGACAGCTCTTATATACCAGACCACACACCGAGGTCGCTTATCCGCCACATACACCGCCCCCACATGGAGCGTCAAGGCACAGGCTGACGCAACATACATGAAATACAAAGACAACAGTTTCGGATATATGGCAACGATAAGCGGAGGGTGCACGGCGATAAGCAGACTTAAACTATATGCCAACATCGGCTATTTCCATACCCAAGACTACAACAGCCGCATATACAGTTATGAGCGAGGCATGACATACAATTTCTCATTTCCCTCATTCTATGGCGAGGGCATAAGGTATGCACTGCTGCTTAGTTCCGACATAATAAAGAATGTAAGGCTTACTGCCAAAGCAGCCACCACCAACTATTTCGACAGAAATACCATCGGTACGGCACTACAGCAGATTGACCAGTCGTCAATGACCGACATACAGTTGCAGCTGCGATGGCTGTTTTAGTCTATTGTCCGCCCAGTCTGCTGAAGAACTCTATTATCTCGTCCCACGTCTTGAACGTGTCAGAGCCAAGTGGAATAGTAGTGCTCATGAAGTCAGAAGAGTCGCACTCCGCCTGTGGAGCTATCAGATAATCACCATACAGAAGGTTCTCCTGATTGGTAAATACCACACGCTGCCATGCCGGAACGTTGACAACATCCTGCACCCACTGCTGCACATCAGTAATATAAGAAGAATTATTCGTGGGAGCCGGGGCAACGACATACATGGCATAGTTTTCCAACAGCAGACGGAAACCCTTCATCGCACTACCTCTCTGATTGCCATTGGCATCGCGAAGGGCATCGATGCTGACATACACTACGGGGCGCTCTCTGCCCTCCTGACGGTCGTCTATCCAGCGAACCACGGGGATTACAGAATGTATCAGCGACTTGTCTATAAGCCTATGCTCACCATGAAAGCTGATTACCTGACGATAATGCTCCGCAAAGACACCACACGTCTCAGCAGCTACAAACGTATCGGCATCGCCAAACAGTCCGAACACACGCTTCTGCTCCTCTTCGTTGACAGCAGAAAAGCACTGTCGGGTTATCTCCTTATACTCCTCAACAAGGCTCTTCGTCACGATGACGTCCTGAACGCCGTCTTCACGAGGGTTCTGGAAGGTCTGCTTTCCCAGCATGCCATGCTTTGTCATTGTGTCACCCATGAGGAATGCCGGATTGACCAATATACGGTCATAGCCATAAAGCATCTCGGTATACATGCCGCCCATGGATGTTCCTATTATGAGATCCGGATTCTGCTCCTTGCACTTTTCACGCAAAAGAGCCATCGCCTCCTCCGGATGGAGCGGCAGGTCGTAAGCCAGTACATCCGCAGAAGGAAGCATCTCCCGGATACGTGCCACCGTGCCTGACTGCGCTGACGACATGAAACCATGCACATACATTATCTTTTTACCCTTCATGAGAGAAGGATACTGCAACACATACTTATTCTCCTTTTCCATATTCACATTATTTTCTGAGTTTGCAAAAATACATCTAATTTATGACATACCATATTTTTTTGCTATTTTTGCAGAAACAAAGAATAGATAACGTGGATAAAAACAATACGAATATCTCTTCTACAGTGTATACGCTGCTTAAGCAGAAGGCACTGCTCGAGACGGAATACAACGAGGAGAAGGAGAACTTCAAGCGGCAGATGCAGGCGATAGGACTGGAGAGGCGCATCAAACGTGGTGACGCTTGGCATCCTGTCCGCATTGGAAGGAGCTATTATAACTCCCTGAACCAGCTGGCAATAGAAGTGTACAGGACAAGCGATGAGGACATTGAACACAATTTTGAATTCGGGAAACCTGTCTGTTTCTTCAAGGTGGAACAGGATGACAGGCTTGACTCCGCCACATCAAAGACCGACAAACACAAAGGCTTTGACGTAATCACCACCGGCATGGTGAGTTATGCCGACGCCGACCGCATGGTTGTTACCATACCCGACAAGACAGGTACTGCCACGATGCTGCAGAATACTGACGGCATCAGCATTCAGCTGTTCTTCGACGAGACAAGCTATAAGCTGATGTTTGAGGCTCTCGACCGTGCCATCAGAGCCAAGGGAAACAGGTTGGCTTACTTAAGAGACCTCTTCTATTCAAAACAGAAAGCACAGACTTTCTCTTTCGACACAATACGCTTCCCGTGGCTCAACAGCACTCAGGAGCTTGCTGTGAACAACGTGTTAAGGGCAAAGGACGTGGCTGTTGTGCATGGTCCGCCAGGAACGGGAAAGACTACCACGCTCGTTGAAGCCATCTACGAAACGCTGAAGAGAGAAAGCCAGGTGATGGTCTGCGCACAGAGCAATATGGCGGTAGACTGGATAAGCGAGAAACTCGTAGACCGTGGCGTGCCGGTGTTGCGCATAGGCAATCCGACAAGGGTTAACGACAAGATGCTGTCGTTTACATACGAGAGGAAGTTTGAGTCGCATCCCGACTACCCTGAGCTTTGGAGCATAAGAAAGGCGATACGGGAGATGCGCAGCAACAGGAAGAGAGGAGCGTCAGACAACTGGCATCAGAAGCTGGACCGATTGAAGAGTCGTGCCACGGAGATAGAATGCCGCATCAATGCTCAACTATTCGGTGAGGCAAGGGTCATTGCAAGTACCCTTGTGGGCAGTGCCAACAGGGTGATGTCGGGACAGAAGTTCACTACTCTCTTCATCGACGAGGCGGCACAAGCTCTTGAGGCTGCCTGCTGGATTCCGATGAAACGAACCACAAGGGTTGTATTTGCCGGTGACCATTGTCAGCTGCCGCCAACAGTGAAAAGTATTGAAGCCATGCGCGGAGGACTGGCAAAGACGCTTATGGAGAGGATTGTTGAGAACAAGCCTGAGGTCGTAACCCTACTGACAGTGCAGTATAGGATGAACGAGAAAATAATGCAGTTCTCAAGCGACTGGTTCTACGACGGCAAGGTCATCGCTGCTCCGGAGGTCTGCCATCGCGGTATTCTCGACTACGACCTGCCGATGATGTGGATAGACACCTCTGGCACTGAAGCCTACGAACAGTTCGTTGGCGAAAGCTTCGGCAGGATAAACAAGAAAGAGGCTGCACTCACACTGGAGAAGCTTCAGGAATATTTCGAGAAAACAGGCAAGCAGAGAATCCTCGACGAGAGCATTGATGTGGGCATAATATCCCCATACAGGGCACAGGTACAGTACTTGAGACAGCAGATAAAGAAGAAGGAGTTTTTCCGTCCTTACCGCAAGCTGATATCAGTAAACACCGTTGACGGATTCCAAGGTCAGGAGCGCGACATCATTATCATATCTCTTGTACGCTCCAACAATGAGGGACAGATAGGCTTTCTCAGCGATCTGCGGCGAATGAACGTTGCCATAACGAGGGCAAGGATGAAGCTCATCATAATGGGCAATGCCGAAACGCTGTCGCACACCCTGTTCTACAAGAAGCTGTATGAATACGTCATGCAAATCAGCAACGGCGAATAGTATCACACAGAAAAGGGATGGACCTACCATGAGTCCACCCCTATTGTATCAATGACAGCCAAGCTGCCATATTTGTCTTACTTGTTGAAAGACTTGATAGTCTTTCCGTTCTTCATGAGCATCATGTTGAAGCCACGAGCCTTTGCATCAGCCTTGAGTCTCTTGCCGTCAGCAGTGAAACGGGCAACAACCTTCTTTGCGTCAGCAGCCGGTGCAGACTCTACACCTGAAGCATCGTCATACTGAGTGTCGAATACCCATGAAACATAACCGCCATCATCTTCTGTCTCACCCTCTTTATAAGCGAAACCTGCGATATAACGGCCGTCGGCAGAGATTCCTGCAGGAGTGTTGAATCCACCTGCATCATAGTCAGCAAGGAGTGTTGCCTTAGGAAACTCAGCAGCCAAAGACTTGATCTTATCATCACCCTTCTTCCACATGAAGCCGCAACGTGGACCATACATGCCACCATAGATACCTACGATTGTACCTTCGTCAGAAACGGCACAACCCATTATATCAGTTCCTACCTCTGCAAACATCTCGTCTTCCGGATTGCAAGTAAATATCTCCAAAGAGTCGTTTGCTGTATTATAGCGTGCTACGCCTAATGAAGACTCCCATTCACCTGTATACTTCTCGAAGTTTACTACAATGTATTTTCCGTTAGGACTCATTACGGTCTGGTCGCAACTAAAGATAGTATAAGGATTTGTTGAATCCATGGTTGCAGCGAAATACGGACGAGAGAATGGATAAGCCATATATGTATCTGCTTCGCGGCCCGGAGCCCACAACAAAGCTGGACGTGTACCCATATCATCTACCCAATATCCAGAGATTATAGAGTCGTTAGATACAGAAAGTGCAGTAGCACCATAACTGTATGCGCCAAGGAACTTGTTTGAAGGCTGTGGCAGATCTACCGGCTTGCCGTCCTTGAACAAGCAAGGCTGTCCCTCTGAAGAGTCTTCATTGTCATAGCGTGCACCAGCTATCAGCGTTCCATCCGGGCTGATACCCTGAAAGAGATACTGTCCATCCTGACCGTATGTTGTGTAATCCGCTGTTGCGAAATTGAAAATTGCAGCCGGACCGTTCCAACCTACAGCAACACCCTCGTCGCTAATGCTCTTAAGCTGAAGATCTGTATCTACATCCGGAGCAGAGTAGTCTACAACCTTTTTGCTCTGAGTATCATAAATGAATCCTCCCATTTCGTCACCATTTGAACCACCCAAATATCTACCGTTTGGAGATATTACGGTACACATGTACTGATGACCTTCTGCATCTGGAACTTCTGTTACACCATTCTGTGCCATCACAGCACCGCTTGTTGCAAGCATTGCAACAACTGAAAGTAAAGTTTTCTTCATTTCTATAGTTTTTTTAAATAAATATTCGAATAGCATTCATCAGGATGCCATATAACATAAATACACCATGCAAAAGTAATAATTATTTGCGAGAAACAAGAAAATAAACTTCAAAAATATCACTTTTTCGTCTGTTTTTAATTTCAGATTGAAAGACATTTGGTATATAAAGGACACATCAAGTTTCATTTTATTCGTCTTTTATACATTAATCGACATATTACTCTCTTCATATTCTTTGAAGGTATGAATACGACATACATTTAGGGATTTTCCTAAAAAGAATATGGTATTTACTTTGGATAGTAATCTTTTTCATCGTATTTTTGCATACGAGAATAAGAAAGATACCGACTATCAACAAATTAAAACGTAAATATTATGAGAAAGCTTCACACCATATTAGCCATACTGATGATGGCAATGACAACTTTCACGATGACAAGTTGTGATGAAGATGACGATATCGCCTATACCCTCGACGGCGTATGGGAGGGAAATATGTATATGCAGAGTTCGTATAACGGACGAGTTTACCAATCAAGCTATTCCTTGCTGCAGTTTGACCAAGACCCTTACCGGTATGCTCAAGGCACAGGACGATGGATTGACTACTACAGCAATGCGCCATGGGACTATTATGCAAGCTATATAGACTGGAGAGTAGTTAACGGTGAGATACAGATATACTCCCGCAAGGAGGGTGTGACGTATTACATCACGGATTATCGTCTGAACGGAAGATACTTTGAGGGATACATTGATGACGGATATAATAATGTGTATTTCGAACTCGTAAAAACAGCATCACGCAACTGGGACGACTATGACTGGGACGGATGGCACTATTATGATTACGGCTACTACCCTGCTCCGGCAAAGGACAAGCAAAAGAACATAGAAACTCCGAAGAGAGGGGTATACAAGAAATAAGACTAACCCCCAAACGACCTAATGACCGATTGGGGTTAAAGCATAAGAAAAGGCTTCCGCACATTATCCATGCGGAAGCCTTTTCTTATGCTGTTTATCTTAATCTACAATAAGATTATTTGAAATATCTCTTGTACAGTCCCTCGAAGCCTGCGCAGTGGCGAGCCTCATCCTTTGCCATCTCGTGAACAGTGTCGTGGGTAGCATCCATACCTGCAGCCTTTGCATTGCGAGCAATGCGGAACTTGTCAGCACAAGCACCACGCTCAGCAGCAATACGTGCCTCAAGGTTGCTCTTTGTATCTTTCAACACGTCGCCAAGAAGCTCAGCGAACTTAGAAGCGTGCTCTGCCTCCTCGAAAGCATAGCGCTTGAAAGCCTCTGCTATTTCAGGATAGCCCTCACGGTCTGCCTGACGGCTCATTGCGAGATACATACCAACCTCGCCACACTCTCCATTGAAGTGGGTCTCAAGGTCCTTGATCATCTCTGCGTCGGCATCCTCTTTGCGTGCTGCGCCAAGCTCATGCTTTGTTGCGAAATCCTCTTCCTCACCTTCTACCAGTTCCTTGAACTTTGATGCTGGAGCCTTACATACCGGGCACTGCTCTGGAGCTGCATCACCTTCATAAACGTAACCACATACTGTGCAAATAAATTTCTTCTTCATAATGTCTTTGTTTTATAATGATTTATATTATATATGAAGGACCTCCTTGCATTATTTCTTTACCCCCTGGGGGAATAATGTGTTTTCCTTCTTCTCTGATGCAAAGTTAGAGATTTTTTCTATTGGGTCAAAGTAAAGCTTGATTGTTTTTTTCTATTGAAATATAAATTTCGTGAATAATGATAACTTTTATTACCACAACTCTTCGGTAAACACAAGCTTCTTTCCTGTCACAGGATGTCTGAAAACGATATGCTCCGCATGCAGCATAAGGCGCGAATCGGAAGGATGCCCATATAGAGGGTCACCGACGATAGGCAGGGCAAGTCCGTCGGCATGGGCGCAATGTACTCTCAACTGATGCGTCCTGCCGGTATGGGGGAAGAGCTTTATATACGTCTTGCCCTTTTCTGTCCTTTCTATCTCATACTCCGTAACGGCTGGTTTGCCGTTGGCATAATCCACAATCTGACGAGGACGGTCGTTCTGGTCTGGCGACAACGGCAGACGGATGAAGCCATGCTTCTGTACATCTGCCATGCCATCAAGCACGGCACCATAGCGTTTCCTTACATTCCGTCCGGCAAACTGTTCGTGAAGATTCCTCAGGACATTCTCTGAGCGTGCCACAACGAGCAGTCCGCTGGTATCCATATCAAGCCGATGGGCAGGCATATAGTATCCATTGCCGAATTGTTCTTCCAATACATCCGCCACGCATCTTCTGTTTATCAGTCCCGGCATAGACAACATTCCCGAAGGCTTACTTACTACAATGATGTAATCGTCAACATAGACGACCTTTAATTCTTCGTTGTCATTATCACCGTCGTGCGGGTCGGGGTCTACATCAAGTCCTTGCATCATAAAGCCAAGTATGGGCTTGCACTTACTGCGGCAAGCGGGATAATAATGAAGATGATGACGAATCTCCGTCTTGGGAGACCGCCCCCACCAGAACTCCGCCATACATATAGGAGTCATATTATTAAGGTATGCATACTGAAGCAGCTTAGGTGCACAGCAGTCTCCTGCCCCCGATGGTGGCACTCCCTGCGGAGTAGCCTTGAATATCTCCGTCAGTTTACGTGTCTCGCCTCTTGCATTGTGCATGTTATATTGCGAGAAGAGCCATTGCTGAAGACAGTCTGACATGTCTTTCCTCTGTCTCTTCAACATTCTTATCTCTTCTTCCTTCTCCTCAAGAGCGGTTGCCGCCACTTCGATATTCTCTGTCCAACGCTTCTTTATCCTTCTCAGTTCTGCCTTCTGAAACTGACTCTCCCTCTCAAAAGACTTCTCCTCTTCGGGAGCAAAAATACTATCCGCTCGCGCCTTGTCACGGTTTTGCTTTGACTGGCGCATCTGTTCCCTATAATCATTTATCTCGGTTTCCGCCTGCTGTTTGGTTTCTGCCAACGCTTCTTTACGGCATCTAAGCTCGTCATCCTGCTCCAGCCGCTTTATCTCTTCGTTCACACGACTTATCTCTCTCTCGTGGATTTTGAAATAACCGTCGGGCTGTATGCAGTCAAAAACGGAAGGTACAAAATATTCCCAATCGTTCTTTCCATCCAACAGTCCAGAATAGGCTGCAAGGAATCCCAACTGCTGATGCTCGTCCCTCACGACAAGCACACCGAACATTTTCCCATTGTCGACCTCTTCTTTCCAAGCGTCCCGACTCTTCACATACTCTTGCACCTCTTCGGCTGCCTGGATACACAGCGGATGGGGAGTATAGTTGAAAGGATAAGTAAAACGCTTTGGGGGTACAATACATGTATCAAGCAAATGGAATAATGTCTTCATAATTCAGTATTAAACATAATTGAAAGATGATAAGAAAATAAGCATGCACGACTTCACCCAAGCCACACATGCTTTCTCCGCTCAATTAATACTAACTAACAATAACTTATGTAGAATCTCCATCTTGTAAAGAGAGACCTTATTACGTTTTTTGCACTGCAAAGTTATTTACAAAACCGCCGTTCCGGCTATATTAACTGATAAAAAAATATGATTATTTGATATTCCGTAATCTTTACCAGTGTCTGTTAGTGGTATTATTGATATTGTTGTCAAGTTGACTTTACAAACTATGGTTTCCATCTTAAAAAAATGGAACAAGCCTGTTTATTCAAGTGTCACCTGTTCCACATCCACCGTCTCATGCAAGAAGAGCTGTGCCGACTCACTGAATTTATCCACACTCTCTGTTGTCATATAATGGCATCTGCCTCCTTTAGAGCATTTGACATCTATCTCCGGATGACGAACCATATAATCCTTCAGACTATTTGCCACGTATTCGCCCTGGGGAATGATTTTCACTCCACGAGGCACATACTTCAGAATCTTGTTAAGCAGCAGCGGATAGTGGGTGCATCCAAGGATAATGGAATCTATCTTCGGGTCGCGACGCATCAGATTACCAATGCGCTTCTCCACGAAGTAGTCGGCTCCCGGACTGTCATATTCGTTGTTTTCTATCAGCGGAACCCACATAGGGCATGGCTCTCCCGTGACAGTAATGTCCGGATACAGCTTCTGGATCTCCAGCACATAGCTCTCACTCTTTATCGTTCCCACCGTGGCAAAGATACCAACATGGCGGCTCTGCGTGATATGTCCGATACATTCTGCCGTAGGACGTATAACTCCGAGCACTCGTCTCTTGGGGTCGATACCCGGAAGGTCGTTCTGCTGTATAGTGCGCAGTGCCTTTGCCGATGCCGTATTGCAGGCTAAAATCACGAGATGACAGCCAAGGTCAAAGAGTTTCATTACGGCTTCTCTCGTAAACTGATATACTATATCAAAAGAGCGTGGTCCGTATGGTGCTCTTGCATTGTCGCCGAGATACAGATAATCGTACTGCGGCATAAGCTGCCTCATCTGATGAAGTATTGTCAGACCTCCGTAACCGGAGTCAAACACTCCAATAGGACCTGGAGATTCCAAAAGTTTCATAATGCAGGATATTTAGATGTTAGCTTTTATTTTAAAGCGTCGGCAACGAGGATATTGATGTCGTCCCCCTTGGTGCTGTCCACATACGGACAAGCCTCACCGTCGGTATTCAGGACGAACGCATAACCACGTTCTGCACCAATCTTCTTAACAGCCTCGCGCACCTTTGCCTTCAGCGGACCATAGGCATCGTTCTCTGCCTGGGCGAGCAAACGGTTTGCCTCGTCCTTGAACTTGAGGTTCTTATGAAGGAGTTCCTGTAGCTCTGCCTGTCGCTTGTCAAGGATTACTGGATCCATGGCACGCTGGTTCTCAAGGAAATCTTCATATTTGGTATTGAACTCCTTCTCCGCCCGCTTCAGTTCTGCATCATACTGTGTGCGCAGCTTGTCTATGTTGGCAAGTGCCAGTCCATAGTCGGGCATAGACTTAAGAGCTGTATCGAAACTGAAATAGGCGAACTTGAAATCCTGTGCGTTAGCGGCAAATGATACTACCGCCATGAGCAACGCTACGATTGTCTTCTTCATACTGTCTGTCTTCATTCGTTTATAATAATACCCTTAAAAGCAAAATGTGTCAAAAGCAAGGAGCCATCAAGCGCAATCCCTTACTTTTGACACACTCCGTATGATATACGTCTGTCAATATACCGTTTGTACATCTATTACTTCAGCTTGTTGATTTCAGCCTTAACCTCTGCTGTAACATCCTTGCTGAGAGTATCGCTGATATAAGGAATGCCACTTGAAAGGTCCATGATATAAACATATCCGCCAGCCTTGCCGACATTCTTGATAGCAGTCTGGAGCTTTGTCACGATAGGCTGCATCTTCTCGTTCTGGAGCTTCTGCAAAGCCTGGCTGTTGTCCTGCTGTGCCTGCTGGAACTTCTGCATGAGCTGCTGGATGCTTGCCTCGGTCTCATTGCGCTTTGTCTCGTTCATTGTAGCCTTTGTCTTGTCGTACTCGTCGTACTTCTTCTGGATTTCATCCTGCATAGCCTTCAGGTCGTTGTCGTAAGCCTTTGCCTGTCCTTCAACCTCAGCACGAGCCTTAATAAAATCCGGCAGGCTTTCCATAACAGCCTGTGCGTTGACGTGTCCGAACTTCTGAGCGAAAGTTGCCATAGGAGCAAACAGCATCAACATCAAAATCAGTTTCTTCATTTTCTTGTTTATTTGTTATGTTATTAATAATATTCTTTCTCCCTTTTGCTTTCCAACTGCAAGACTGCCACATTATATATATATAGGTGGCAATCGGTCTGCAAATGTAATATGTTTTTTTCTTACCTACAAATTAATTTGAAGAATATCCCAACTTCGTAAGTACTTCATTGCTTATATCTACCTTTGGAGAAGCAAATATGATGCCGGTGTCTGACGCTCTGTCAAGTACGAGCGAATAGCCACGCAAGTCGCTGATGTCCTTCACGGCATTGTATATCTCTTCCTGTATAGGTGTCATCAGACTGGTGCGTTTCTTGTATAGCTCACCCTCCGGACCGAAGTATTTCTTCTTCAGTTCGCTGGCTTCTTTCTCCTTTGTGAGTATCTCTTCCTGACGTGCCTTCTTCTGTTCCTGCGAGAGGAAGACAGACTCGTTCTGGTAGTTCTTGTACATCGTCTGTACTTCTGTGCCTATAGCGTCCACCTCTGCCTGCCATTTCTTTGCCACCTGCGAGAGCTGTTCGTTGGCACGTTCGTATGCCGGAATATTCTTCAGGATATATTCCATGTCGATGAGAGCAAACTTCTGTGCGCTCATTCCCAATGCTGACACCAGCATCACTGCGATAATCAATAATTTCTTCATTTTCTTTATTTTTCTGTTTAGAACTCCTGTCCAAGTATGAAGTGGAACTGTGAGCCACCTCTCTTGTAAGAGCTTCCGTTAAGAACCTTGTCGAAGCCATAAGCCCAGTCGATACCCATCAGTCCTACCATAGGCAAGAAGATTCTGACACCGATACCTCCTGAACGCTTCATGTCGAAAGGATTGAACTTCTTTGTGTCGCTCCATGCGTTACCAGCCTCAAGGAATGTGAGTCCGTAGATGGTTGTATTGCCGAGTAGGAACGGATAGCGCAGCTCCATAGTGAAGCGGTCGTAAGCATAGCTGTTGTAACCTACCGTACCGTTCTCATATCCACGGAGTCCGATAGTCTCTTCTGCATAGCCTGAAGAATAACCACTCATACCGTCACCACCGACATAGTATGTCTCGAACGGTGATTTCTTATGTTTGTTGTACGAACCGAGGAGTCCCATCTCTGCACGTGCCATCAGCACGAGACACTTCTGTCCGTTGGTGAGTGCCGTGAAGGTGCGTGCCTTGAACTTCCACTTGTGATATTCTACCCAGCGGTATCAGGCAGC
>URLQ01000063.1 GCA_900548745.1 uncultured Prevotella sp. | reverse complement strand
ATGATGTTTATTCCTTGCTGCGGAGCGGTAAGTCGTCTGCCATTCAGGTCGTAGTATTCCACATCGTCAGCATTGAGAGACGAGATAGGGCTGTCGATGCCGGTTGCGGAATCATCCACTCGGATGGAGAGCTTTGCAGCACCGTTTGTTATCGTGCCGTCGAGCCATGAACGGAACGGACCAACCATTATTGCTTCTGTCTGTGGCGAAGCCGCTTTCAGCTTTGCCACGTCCCATAAGAGACCGTTGCGGATGATATATCCGTCGGTCACTTCCTTTGCATGGTAGGTGCCTTGGAAATTCAGGCCCTCTGCGACTTTAGTCGGGTTCATATTCTTTATCAGTCTGCATTGATTGCTTACCGTAAAGTTCAGTGTTTGCTGCTCTCCGTCGCGACGTACCACATAAGCTGTTCCTGCTTCTACACGTTCACTGATGCGTCGCAGAACAAGCTCGTCAGCTGTTATATGGTCTATGGCATACAGGCTGTATGGCTCGTCGCCGGTAAGCTTTAAAGAGTAAGGTAGTATGATGGTTCCCCATGTGTTCGACATTGTGCGGCTGTAGGAAGCCCCACCAGATGCCATCATTTTGTCTGGCACATCTTTAATGTAGGACTCATCGCTGAGGCTTACGTATTTATATATTCTCATTGCTGATGTGTTGGAAAAATCATACCATATGCCTTGGGGCAACGACTGGTATATGATACTATTGAGCTTTATTCCTGTATCATTAAAGGCACCACTTCCGATTGATTCCAATGTTGTCGGCAGTACAATTTGTTCTTTTTGTAGTCTATAGCACCCATTGAAAGCATTGGCTCCAATAGTTTTCAGCTTTTCTGGCAATATCAGATTGGCATTGAATCCAGAACAGTTTAAGAATGCTCCCTCTCCAATCTCCGTTACAGAATTAGGTATGGTGAGGTTGCCGTTAAGACTATTACATCCGTTAAAAGCTTTTTTCCTGATTGTCTTCAAGTTATTGGGTAATGTAAGATTACCATTGAATCCTCTACAGTATGAGAATGCTTCATCTCCAATCTCCGTTACAGAATTAGGTATGGTGAGGTTGCCGCTTAGAGAGTTGCAATTCATAAAAGCTTGATTTCCAATCTTTGTCAGTTTATTCGACAATGTCAGTTTCCCATTAAATGAAGAACAGTCACTGAATGCGCCATTACCAATCTCCGTTACAGAATTGGGTATGGTGAGGTCACCACTAAGGCACTTGCAATTCTTAAAAACGTCTTTTCCAATCTTTGTCAGATTTTCAGATAATTTCAGTTCTTTCATGAATGAAGAACAGTCACTGAATGCACCATCGCCAATCACCGTTACAGAGTTGGGTATGGTAAGGTTTCCTTCGCTAAACCCACTACAGTTTGCAAAGGCATAAGAACCGATTTTTTGCAAATTTTCAGACAATATCAACCCTTTGGTGAAGTTATTGCAATCATAGAATGCATAATAGCCAATCTCAGTTACTGAATTCGGAATGGTAAGACTGCCGCTAAAACCACATGATTTAAAGACTATGTTCCCTATCCTTTTCAGATTAGACGGTAATGTCAGAGAGCTTAATTTCTTACAATTGTCGAACGCTCCCTCTTTAATTTCTGTCACACTGTTTGGAATGATAAGACTGCCGCAGATAAGAGTATTGGCAAAAGCATAAGAGCCTATTGATGTAACAGAATTCGGTATTTCAATGGTATTACTGTTTATCTTAGTATTTTTAAAAGCCCCATCTGGTATACGCGTAAATTTGCCTTCAAACTCTATTATACATGTTCCTTTGCTGTCAATAGTATGCGACAGTATCTTGGAGCCAAAGTCAATGTTGCTTGCAAGGGGTATAGTCTTGCCGTCGGTTGTGGTGTAAGAAAATATACCATGCTGGCAATATCGGCACACTCCTTCAAGTATGTTATGACTTCCTTTGCATTGGGAACTTGTCAGACCGCTGACGGTTGCTGTTTCGCTAAAGCCATTGGGCAGAAAGGTAATATAATAGGTTGCCAAACATCTGAAATCTTTACGGGCGATTGTAATACCTCCTGGCGTCGTTGGACTGACTTCCGCCTGTTTGACACATGTGCCGTTCTCTTCTTTGTATAGCACCCACTTGCCATTGATGTTATCGCTATTTTGCCAACCATTAATATCCCATTTGAATTTTACTTTCTGGTCATTGAAAGAAAAATCTAAGTTGGTGGGGTAAACGAAGCCGTGAAGAGTGTTCTGGAGGTCCCAGATTTTATCATTATACTTACTATCGTCGCATCTGTCACGCCAATTACCATTCACGCTTACAGTATGTTTACGATAAGAAAACGAATTGTTGAAAGAGAGTTTAAGCTCAATAGTGGTCCATTTCGTCTCTCTTGTATTGTCATTATAGGGACACTTCTGGTTTTTCTGGGCATTGCAGAACTGCGCTGTGCCAACGTTTTCGCCATCATACGTTATAGTGCCTTGTGAACCCACATTGCCACTATTCTGGTAATTCTTGATATTGTCCTCGTTTTTGGCATGGACATTGGAAATCTTACTCCACATATTGTTAAGAGTGCATGCATCTTTGTCATCTATACGAAGCATGACATTATTTAAAAAGTAAGCGTTGTCGCCATCGTAGTTGTACATCCATAGTTTAAGCGTAACCTCGGTTCCATTGTTTGAATAGGTCGGACCGGAGGTCATTTTCACAATCGGATTGCGAGGTGTCCTCTTTCCAGCAGACACACTGCTTGCTCCTAACATGCACATCAGGAATGAAAGCAAAACGTAGAGATATACTTTGCGTGGGTGTTTGAATTTGAATGTTTTCATAATAGTTATTTGATTTTATTTTATTCGATGTGGTGCAAATTTAAGGGAAGCACGAAACATCTCCAAAGTCTTACAGACGTGAATAGACGTAAAAGATAGCAAAAAGAGGGGTAAAAAGGGGTAAAATGTCTAAAAAAAGAGCTATCTTTGTAGTGATAAATAAATAAAGCTATGAAGATAACACTGAAAGAGCGTATAGCCACATTCCTTGATCAGCGCAGCCACAACTGGCAGCAACGCTTGTGTCTTATCACTTTCTTGATGCTCAGCCTGTCGGTCGTCTTGCCTGGTGTGCCTATGCACATCGTTGGATTGATAGGACGCAGCGACATTCCGCTGCATATAATATCGGCTCTGCTGTGGGTGTCGACGGTTGTCGTGCTGGTATTGTATCTGTTGCATCGCATGCCACTGAAGGCTGCCATATCCATATTCGGCATATTGGTGCAACTGACAGGAAGTGCCCGTATCGTATATATTACGGTGGAGCGTCCTGTGGGGTATGAAGATGCGGTATTGTTCAACCAGATAATTTCACTCGCCCTTATAATCTATCTCGTTTTGGCTGCCGTCCGACACATGCCTACAGTGATAGCCCTTATGAGCATAGGTACGATAGTCTTCGCTTATCTATACACAGACGGAGGAGTAAACCGCCAGATAGTGGCTGTATTCATCTTTGTTGAGATATTCACATGTGTGCTTGGCGAGATGATAAGGCGTGGCATTAGAGGCATGCTGAAGGAGAATGCCGACTACAACTCTACGCTGAACAATCTGCTTGCCACCTTCCACATGACCAAGACGGAGCTGCTCGCCTACATACAATTAGGGCGCGGCGGTATGGCAGGCAAGGACATATCCGACTTCTTCGACCGTCTCGACGAGCGCACCGAAGCCAACCTTATCAGGGCTGTGGAGCATAGAGTGGCTCAGCGCAGGATGCAACATGCCGACATAGCTTCTGCTTTACCAACGTTGACACCGACAGAAAAAGAGGTGTGCAGGCTGATTATCGGCGGCAAGACGATATGCGAGATAGCTTCCATTCTCAACAAAAAGCCTAACAATATCAGTACTGTGCGCATTCATATCCGCAAGAAGCTTGGACTTTCCACAAACGAAGACCTGAAGGATGCTTTGTTGAAGTCATTGAGAATGGGGGGACAGTAGGAATATACTATAATATATATGTGTGTAAAAAAACTGAATCCACTGTCTGGAGTGGATTCAGTAGTATCTTTAAAAGTCATCGATGACGACTTGTTGTTATTTCATTATCTTGAAGGTCTTTCCGTCTTGCTTGATGATGTATAGACCGTCGGAAAGCTTATCGGTTGAGTTGCCTACATACATTCCCTGTGTGTTGTAGACAGCAGTCTTGCCCGTGTTGATGTTGGCTGCAGCATTGCTTATTCCTGCCGTAACTTCTTTATAGTCGCTGAATACTAATTTCAGAGTTGTTTCGTATTGGTTGTTGTCTGTATTCAGGCTATTGACGATAGCGTAGTCTGCAAGTCCGGTACTCTCGTTATAAGAATATTCGTATTTTGAAGATTCTTCGTGACTTGTCATGCCACCTTCCTCATCGGCAATATCCTCTTTTTCGGTCTTTTCAATGAGGTCTTTCTTTTCGTTGAATTTGTTAGTAAAAGTCAATAGATAAATCTGTTTACCCATTGATTTCGCTTCGGATGTGTACGTGTAGCTTCCATTATTGTCAGTCTGGTTATATTCGTATATAAACTGTGCAACAGGTGTTCCGTAGAAGTTGAAGTCCACGTCTAATTTTCTTTTTGTCTCACCGGTATATGTTCCTACGGCACTTCCAGGAACATATATGTCTTCTGACATCAACTCCATACTTGCTAACTTTATCAGGTTTTCAGGGTCATATACGATGTCGTCTATAGCTTTTCCGAATGCAGACAATATCTTCCCGTTGTATTTTTCCCATATAATGTTTATTATGGAAATTTTTGTTTCTATACCTTCGTCATATCCATAGTAAACAATGTTATTTATCTTATTGTTCTTATATTCAAAAGTTATTTTTGATTCCATTTCCAATTCGCTGAAATCATCATTCGGTTCATAATTGATGACTTCTGTTACTTGACCTTTGGTGTCGCGTGTTACATCTGATTTTTGGAGCGTGCGGCTGCTTGATGGCGTTGTAGAGCCTGGGCTGTCGAAGATTTCTTGTTTTTGTGATATGAGGAAATCCGGCTCAATATCGTCATAGACATTTGTTATTACTTCTATTGTGCCGTTCGTGTTCTCATTGTACTGCTTTGAAAGAATAATGTTGCCGTGCTGATCGTAGGTGTTTTCGGTTGTAGACAGGTATTCAAAGTCGTTTGAATTGTATTGGTATGTCTTCACCGTGCCGGGCAACATCTTTTTCTCATTGGCTTCTGTCTTCTGCAACATCTTTTTTCCTTTCTGACCAAAGGTCTTGCATACAATCTGCCTTGCTTTAGCTACTTTTGCAGTCTGTGTGTTCTGGACTTGTGCCATTCCGACAACAGGCATTGTGGCTATTGCAGCCGATAACGCCAATAGTGTAAACTTTTTCATAAAAAAATGTGTTTTTTATAGTTAATCTTAATTTCGCAACACTATAATTTAATGATCTCATAAGCTTATGAGCAACAAAAAGTTGCTCGGGATTTAGCCTTGTCAGAAGATTTACTTAACCCAGTGTTGCTATAAAATCAAGCAAATCTTCAACAGTCGTGGCAAAGATACAGATAAAATCATATAAACAAACACTTTAGGGAAGAATATTTTCAATTATGGAGCAAATTGATGCAATTTGTTTTGCAAAAGGCTTCATCTGGGAGCTGATTCGTACATCGTATGGTATATGATAATGTGGGCAAAAAAAACTGAATCCACTGTCTGGAGTGGATTCAGTAGTATCTTTAAAAGTCATCGATGACGACTTGTTGTTATTTCATTATCTTGAAGGTCTTTCCGTCTTGCTTGATGATGTATAGACCGTCGGAAAGCTTATCGGTTGAGTTGCCTACATACATTCCCTGTGTGTTGTAGACAGCAGTCTTGCCCGTGTTGACGTTGGCTGCAGCATTGCTTATTCCGCTTGCAACATCTTGGTAGTCGCTGTATACATACTTGCTGTTCGGGTTGTATGTGTTAGTATCCAGGTCCAGATTCTTTAATATCATATAGTCGGCAAGTCCTGTTTCCTCGTTGTAGGTGTAGTCATACTGGGTGGAACTGCTTGTCTTGAGGGATGCGATAGACTTTCCTTCAGATATGGTTTCTTCAACCATGTCTTTCTTGTCGTTGTATTTCACGGTGATGCTCTCAATCTCGTCGGCTTCTCCCATAAAGGAGATGGTAGATCTGTTGATGAAGCTACCGTTGTCGTCGGTCTGTTCATAGTAGAACTTATAGCTGGCTACTGGCATTCCGTAGTAGTTCATGCTCAGAGTCAGTTCCCTCTTGCCTTCGGTAGAATAGTCGGATGTTAGGTTGCCCTTTACGTCCATGCCTTCGGCAGACATCTCTGCGGAGGCTGATTCTATCAGATTTTGGGGGTCTGCAATAATGTTTTCCAAGTCAGTACCGATGGTGGAAAGAATCTTTCCGTTGTATTCCTTCCATACTACATCATTTAATGTCACCTTCATCTCTTCATTGTCATCGTATGAAGAGATGATGATTTTGTTTATCTTGTCGTCGCTTCCATATTCAAGACTTACGGCAGTCTCCAGATCGAGTCCTGTATATGTGTCGTTAGCCTCCCAGTCTTCAACCTTTGTCACTTGTCCTTTCTCGTTGCGGGTCACGTCAACTCTCCTGTTCATGAACTCATACGTTGGAGTGGTGGCTGTTGGAGAGTCATAGGTTGATTGTGTTTGTGATACTAAGAATGATGTCTCTACATTGTCATATTTGTTTGTCGTTATCTGCATCATTCCATTCTCGTCGCTCCATGTCTTTGCCGTAGACACGTTGCCATACTGGTCGAAAGTGCTGTTCGTTGTCATGTAGTAGGTCCAGTCTCCGTTGTTGTACTGATAGAGCTTCGTTGTTCCAGGTAGTTTCTTGCTGTCGGCGGCAGCGGACTTTAATATGGCTTTGCTTGCTCTGTCTCCGAGACGTTTGCCGATGAATGTGGCGGCTTTCTTTACTTTGGCTATTCTTGTCTGTGATGCTTGTGCAGCTCCTGTCTGTGGCAGGATGGTCATTGCGACTAATACTGCTAATGAGGAAAATGTTTTCATAAGCTTTTTTTATTAATGAAATAAAGAGATAAGGCATGAACAAGGTGTGAGCCTTGGTCTATGCCTTTGTAAGATGTCTTGATTATAGTTCGAGGTCGCCGTCGAAAATCTCGTGCCACGGCAGACCTTGCTTGTTGAGTTGCTCCATGAATGGGTCTGGATCAAACTCTTCCACGTTCCATACTCCCGGCTTGCGCCACAGACCTTTGAAGAACATCATTGCTCCGATCATTGCCGGCACACCGGTAGTGTAGCTTACGCCCTGCATTCCTGTTTCGAGGTATGCTGCGTGGTGGCTGCAGTTGTTGTATACGTAGTATGTCTTCTCCTTGCCGTCCTTGAGTCCGCGTATGCGACATCCGATGCTTGTCTCGCCATCGTAGTTCTCTCCGAGGTCCTGTGGGTTAGGCAGCACAGCCTTAAGGAACTGTAGCGGAACGATTTTTACCTTAACCTTCTTCTCTGGTTCGTCTGCCAATGGAGCCTCATATTCAATCTCGTCGATGCGTGACATTCCGAGGTTCTGTATGCAGTCGAGATATGTAAGATACTGCTGTCCGAAGGTCATCCAGAAGCGTGCTCGCTTGATGGTAGGATAGTTCTTTACCAACGACTCTATTTCCTCGTGGTGCAGCAGATAGCTCTCCTTCGGTCCTACGTTAGGATAGTTGAGAGTCTTGTGTATTTCCAGTGGCTCTGTCTCTACCCATTTTCCTTCTTCCCAATAGAGACCCTTCTGTGTAATTTCGCGGATGTTTATTTCCGGGTTGAAATTTGTTGCGAAGGCCTTGTGGTGGTTTCCTGCGTTACAGTCCACGATGTCGAGATACTGTATTTCGTCGAAGTGGTGCTTTGCAGCGTATGCAGTGAATATGCTTGTAACGCCAGGGTCGAAACCGCATCCTAAGATGGCAGTCAGTCCTGCGTCTTCAAAGCGCTTCTTGTATGCCCACTGCCAAGAGTATTCGAAGTGCGCCTCGTCTTTAGGCTCATAGTTTGCTGTGTCGAGATAGTTCACTCCGCAAGCCAGACAAGCCTCCATTATGGTGAGGTCCTGATAGGGCAGTGCGAGGTTTACGCAGAGCTCTGGCTTGTAGTCTTTGAAGAGTGCCTTCAGCTGTTCTACGTCGTCGGCGTCAACCTGAGCGGTCTTGATGTCGGGGTTACCGATATACTCCTTGATCTTGTCGCACTTTGACTTTGTGCGGCTTGCAATCATGATGTCGGTAAAGACATCAGAATTCTTTGCAATCTTTACGGCAGCTACGGTAGCAACACCACCGGCTCCGATAATCAATACTTTTCCCATGTCGTGATATATGTTTTTTTTGTTTATATTCCGTTTTATTTTATTTCCTCTCCGTTTATGCCAAGGGCGCTCATCAGCGAATAGCCCAGTATCTCTTGTCGGAAGTTTCCTCCTTCCATGGGCTGCATGGCGAAGAGTGTTATGCGCTTGCCTTCGTCGTCGATTCGTTTAAGGGCGTGGCGCACCTTTGCGTATGTCTCCTCATCGTCGGGAACGACCATCACGCGCTTCACCTCCTTTTGCGAACAGGCAATCTGTGCTGCCTCGGCGATGAAGTCAGCCTTGCTGACAAGTTCTTCCACGGGATACGTGTTGATGCTGAACTCGCCTAAGTGGTCTTTGAAGGCTTTGCCGTCAAGTTCCTCTTTATAGTGGGCAGGAGTGAAATTCTCCAGTTCTGTATTTTCCTTGTTGTGTATCAGTACGACCTGTACCTCATTCTCCCCCTCCCGGATGCCACCATCGAGGGCTATACAGTCTATCCAACGGGCGAGGTCTGCCTTAGGCACGCGTCTCATGAGCATGCGTTCGAAGTTCACGGTAAGGTCGAATGCTACCTTATCCACGAAGTCTGCGTCGGCGATAATGACGTTCTCGCTCCATTGTGCAGGATTTATAATATCATTCATGGTACAAAGGTATACATTTTTAATGAAGAATGAAGAATGAAGGATGAAGAATTTGTATTACATTATTATAAATAGGTGTTTTCTGGCTTTTAATCTTTGAAAAACTTATAGGTCGTACAGGCAATTACCCTTGTCAACTCGTCAACTTGTCAACTCGTTAACTTGACAAAAAAAAGGAGGGAAATATTCTGTTCCCTCCTTATTCTATTGGTTGTTTATGTTTTTTACTTCGGCAGATTGAATGCCTTTGTCATTTCCTGAAGCTGCTCCTGGCTCATGCCTTCCGGCTCGAAGCCCATGCACTTTGAATTGATGTAAATCTTTGCGCTCTTGGAAAGTACGTCGATTTGGTCGAAAGCATCCATAACGTCAAGACCCTTTGCAAACACACCGTGCTTCTCCCACAGCACTACGTCGTAGTCTTCAAGCTCCTTCAGCGTAGCATCGGCAAGAGTGTTTGAACCCGGCAGCTCGTAAGGCACAACGCCCAGTCCTAATGGGCAGAAAGCCTTTGTCTCAGGAATCATGCTCCAAAGGATATTTGTCAGCACGTCCTTGCCAAGGAACTTGCGACTGTGACTCATTGCCACCAGTTCTATAGGGTGGGTGTGAACGGTAGCCTTGTAGTTGGAGCCCGTCTCTATGAGGTGGGCATGGACTGTGAGGTGTGAAGGCAACTCGCTTGTAGGCATTACGGCGTTGTCGGCGATGATTACGTAGCTTGCGCAGTCGTCAAGAATGCGTATTACACTGCCGTTGTCCATTGGCCAGCGTGCCAGGTCGCGCATGCGCTTGCCTGTGCCCTTGCAGTAGAAATAGCAGCCTTTCAGTGCAGGCAGAGTTACTCCAATCTGCTTTACCTCGCTTATTGCAGGCATCTGCTTAATCTCCTCGTCTGCAAATTCAGTCACGTTTACTGTTATATTGCCGCCGTTGCGCTCTGCCCATCCGTTCTGCCACAGATAACCGGCAACTTCAGCTATTTTCTCAACCTCAGCTTTCAGGCCGGGGCGTCCTTCAAGAATACTTTTCATAATATGTTTGTATAAATTGTTTTGTTAATGCTTTTCTCTTTGTTGAATCATTCCATAAGTAGTATAGGATTCTTGTTATAAAGATATTGCAAAGGTAGACAATAATGTGCAATAATAAATGTGCAAAATGATTTTTAATCTTCTTTTTTTGACATTTGCTTAAATATCTCCTGTCTGTGCCGCTGCGGAATGAACAGGAAACAGGGCGCTATTGCTATATTAAACTAAAACATGGGGTTGTAAGCTTAAATTAAGCTAAAGGATTTGTGACTATATATATAAAGGTATAAATTTGTGCGCAGAATTTAATGGATATGAGTTCTGAAGGTGCTCAGCTTGTTTTACTTACAGTATGGCAGATACATGAGGAACTTGAGTAATGGACAAACTACAAAAAAATTAGACAAAGTATGAAGAAACTAATTGTTCTTGCTGTGGTGATGGTCGTTGGCTTTGCGTCGGCTATTGCTGCAGATTATGGAAAGTATTATCAGAACCTGCCGGTGAAGATGGTGCAGCCACTGGCTCCGGAAATCTCTGATTACAGTGTTAATATCAAGGATTTCGGTGGGGTAGGCGATGGACTGACTCTCAATACCGAGGCTTTTGCAAAAGCCATCAAGGCGCTCGACAATAAGGGTGGCGGACATCTTGTGGTGCCCGAGGGAGTATGGCTTACTGGACTTATCTCGCTGAAGGACAACATCGACCTGCATCTGGAGAAGAATGCCATACTGATGGCTACTCCCGACCGTACGCAGCACTTCAAGGTGAAGAATGGTGTGAAGGACAAGAAATGCTCGCCGCTGATTAGCGCCAGCAAAAGAAAGAACGTGAGCATTACGGGCGAAGGCACTATTGACGGCAACGGAGCCATGTGGCGCCCTGTAAAACGCTCCAAGGTGAGCGACGTGGAGTGGAAGGAGTTCACTGGAATGGGCGGCACGGAGACCGAAGGCGGAAAGCTCTGGTTCCCGTTCAACTTGAAACATTTCGAGAACCTGGCTGCAACACCGGAGGCACAGGAGGCAATGAGAACCCACCTTATAAGATTTACCGATTGCGACAGGGTGCTTGTTAGTGGCGTGACGATACAGAACTCTCCCAAGTTTCACCTTATACCAACACGTTGCACAAACGTCATTGTGGACGGAGTGACCATACGCTGTCCGTGGAACGCACAGAACGGTGATGCACTCGATATCAGCTGCTGCCGTGAGGTGCTGCTCGTAAATAACACCATCGATGCCGGCGACGACGGCATCTGCATGAAGGGTGGAGCAGGAAAGAAGGCTGCTCCAGACGGACCATGCGAGAACATCCTGATACAGGACAATACCGTTTATCATGCTCATGGAGGCTTCGTGATAGGTTCTGAATACTCAAACGGAATGAAGAACATCGTGGTGCGCCACAACCGCTTCTCGGGAACCGACACAGGACTGCGCTTCAAAAGCGGCGTGGGACGAGGCGGAAAGACTGAAGGCATTTACATCAGCGACATTGTTATGACCGACATAAAGGACGAGGCTATAATCTTCGAATGTTCGTATGCCGACAAGAAATACAGCGTAAAGGATGATAAAGGCGAAGTGGTAGTGCCGAAAAACGCTGAATGTGTACCGGAATGGAGCGACATACATATCAGCAATGTTACCTGTCGTGGTGCCAAGACCGCTATCAGCGCACATGGCCTACCGGGCTACGAATGTCTGAAGAACATTACTATCGACAATTCTACTTTCTTCTATACAAAGAAAGACAAGGATATTGAAGCGGGGGCTGGAGTGAAACTCACAAACTGCCGATTTGCTTCATTCTAATCGCATTGCCTGTCTGTCTCGCATTCTTGAATATAAGGCAGACAGGCTTTTTTGTGATTTTACAGACTTTGGATACCTGATTTTTGGCGTTTGCAGTATATTACTGTAACTTTGCACTCAGAAAAATTAATTTACTATCATTTATTAAGGTATTGACAGAAATGGAACAAGAGAATAAATTATTTCAAGAAGTAAACGGAAGCTACACCATGCTTGAGGCTATAGAGGAAGCAAAACGCTGTCTGCATTGCAAAGTGCCACAGTGTAAGAAAGGCTGCCCTATAAGCCATGACATACCTGACTGGATTCACGAGCTGTCGATGGGAAACCTCGGCAATGCTATGAATATAATAAACAACAAGAGCAACCTGCCGGCAGTATGCGGACGCGTGTGTCCACACGAGAAGCAGTGTGAAGGTCATTGCGTGTTGGCAAAGAAAGGCCACGGCATACATGTGGGCAAACTGGAGCGCTTCATAGCTGACTTCGACGGCGACATGGGACTCATACGTGAGAAGCTCCTGCCGAAAACAAGAGGAAAGGTTGCCGTGATTGGTTCGGGACCGGCAGGACTGACTATCGCCGGTGACTTGGCACGACAGGGATTCAACGTCGAAATCTTTGAGATGGAACCGGAACCGGGAGGCGTGCTGATGTTCGGCATACCGGAATACAGACTGCCGAAGGATATCGTGCGTCGAGAGATTAAGAAGATTGAGGAGCTTGGAGTAGTGTTCCACTGCAATACTACTGTGGGCAAGGACAACCTTACCGTAGATAAACTCTTCGAACTTGGCTTTGACGCTATCTTCATGGGCACCGGTACTGGAAAGCCTAAGAAACTTAACATTCCGGGTTGCAACCTGAAGGGCGTAAGACAGGCTATATGGTTTCTGCGCCGCGTGAGCCTTTACAACGAGGGCAACCTAAGCCGCGACGAAGTGGTGGTGAACGAGGGCAAACGCGTCTTCGTGATAGGTTGCGGAAACACAGCTATGGATGCTGCAAGAACGGCGGTGCGAATGGGAGCAAGCGACGTGCAGGTGGTTTATCACCGTACGATAAACGATATGAGTGCACTGCGCTCTGAGTATGAAGAGGCGGTGGAAGAGGGCGTTAAGTTCAACTGGGAGTCGAGCATCGTGGAAATCCATGACAACGAAGGCACGCTCAACGAAGTTGTTATAGAAACCAACAGCGGCGAACGCCGTACAGAGAACGCCGACATCGTGATAATGGCAGTAGGTTCCGCTCCGGCAAGCCGCATCGTCTCGACTACCACAGGCATCGATGTTGACGACCGTGGCTATGTGTTGACTCGTGAGAAACCATACGGAATGACCACCCGCAAGGGCGTGTTTGCAGGAGGCGATGTGGTGAACCGTCCGTCAACCGTAGTGCTTGCCATGCGCGATGCCAAGCAGGTGGCAGAGGGTATTGCGCAGTATGTGGATGCCGTGAAGCTATTGGAGGCAATAAATATGGGCGGCGAATTGAAGAATGTAGAGGAGAGAAACTGATTACGTGACAGGACAGATATCTCCTTATAGAGAAAATAATATAATTGAAGAAATGAAAAAATCAGTATTATTGAAGACCGTTGTCGCAGCTTTCGTTGCGATGCACTCTGTGGCGGCGCATGCCGACTGGAAAGACAATCTCTCGCCTTATGACCAGAATGCTCCTTTGGGATGGGCTACCGTAGGAGGTAGCGTAACCGGTGGAGAAGGCGGTACTACGGTTACGGTGAAAAACAGAACCGAATTGATGAACGCCCTGAAGGGAACAGACAAGAAGATTATCTATGTGGAGGGCGAGATTGAGTTCTCCGGTTTGAACAATGTGAAGAATGCACAGAACAAGACGGTTATTGGAATGAAAGGCTCGGCTCTCGTAAACTCAAAACATTCGTCGAAAGGGAGTGAGACGGGTATCCTGCAGCTATCTTCGTGCAAGAACATCATTCTGAGAAACCTCAGCTTCAAGAGTGCCGGAGCTTACGACATTGACGGCAACGACAACCTCACAATTGCAGGCTCTACATATATATGGGTGGACCACTGCGACTTCCAGGACGGCGTGGACGGAAACTTCGACTGCGTGAATGGTTCCGACAATATTTGTGTTACATGGTGCCGTTTCCGCTATCTCATCGAACCTTGGGCTGGTGGCAGCGGAGGGGCTAACGACCACCGCAACTGCAATCTGTGGGGCAACAGCGACAGCCGTACGGAAGACAACGGACACTTGCGCACCACGTTTGTAAACTGCTGGTGGGACGAAGGATGTTCGGAGCGCATGCCACGTGTGAGATTCGGACAAGTACATATTCAGAACTGTCTCTACTCAAGCTCCAATGCTCACTACTGCATCGGCTACGGATACAAGTCAAATGTGTATGTGGAGGGATGCGCTTTCACAAGCACAGCGACAAAGAAAACTCCGTGGAAAAATTATGCTACAAGCGGCAGCAAGAAGGACTACAACATAACTACTGTGGGCAACTTAAACGCAAAGGACTTCCAAGGCAAGTCGGGCAGTGCGGAGTATTTTATTCCGTCAGACCATTATACGTTGAAGGCTTATGACAGTAGTCTTGTGCAGGAGGTAGTGGCGAACGAGGAGAATGGCGCAGGAGCGACGCTCGACATATCTTCCACTACCGACGGAATAGATGAGTTGAATGGTAATGGAGAGCAACCTGTCAGCATCACCTATTATAATATAAACGGCACAAAGCTCAATGCTCCGCAGTCTGGCATCAATATCGTGAAGATGCAGTATGCTGACGGAAGGACGATGAACAGAAAGGTGAAGATGTAATAGACTTTCGCATTTGAATGGCAAATGTGGAGTTGTATCGGTTACGAGGGTAGTGTCTATTCGTCGTAAATATAAAAATCGCATTAAGAAACAGATTGTCTTAATGCGATTTTTATTTGTCATGCTTCGTCCTTTGTAGAAGCTGTTAGTCTATGTATGGAGTTATTTGTTGTCTTTCAGCTTCTCCATAATCTTTCCCTCAAGTTCTTCGCAGAGTTCTGGATTGTCTTTGAGCAGAGCCTTGCAGGTGTCGCGGCCTTGTGACAGACGGCTGCCGTTGTAGGAGTACCATGATCCGTTCTTCTGTATTATGCCGTACTCCACACCGAGGTCGAGGATCTCGCCAAGTTTGGAGATTCCCTCACCGAACGTGATTTCAAATTCTGCCTTGCGGAATGGAGGTGCTACCTTGTTCTTCACCACCTTTACGCGGGTCATGTTTCCGATGACCTGGTCGCCGTCCTTGATTGCTGTCACACGGCGGATGTCGAGGCGCACGCTGGCATAGAACTTCAGGGCGTTACCGCCAGT
>URLQ01000062.1 GCA_900548745.1 uncultured Prevotella sp. | reverse complement strand
TTGAGCCTCTTGTCGGATTCGAACCAACGACCCCGAGATTACAAATCACGTGCTCTGGCCAACTGAGCTAAAGAGGCGGGTGGGCAAGCTACTTGTATCGCGTCGCTACAACCAACTACCTTTGCTACGTTCCCGTCCTGGAGGATTCGAAGGGAGCTGGCCGTACAAGACTTACCCGTCTTATTGTTAAATGCGGGTGCAAAGGTAGCGTTTTTTCTAAACTCTACAAAGTTTTTAGCAATAAAAATCAAAAAAATGTATTTGCTGAGTATATATGTGATATAAAATAAGTAATTTTGCACCGTATTTATAATAATATAATAAGGTGAACAAAAAACGATTTCCATTAATTGAATATATGAATGATAATGGCAACAAACGACGACTATAAATATTTTTCAGCTCACTCCCGTGTGGACGGTGCTATAATTGGTGCGATGTGGATAGCAAGTTTCTTTTGCTTTGTTGGTGAATTTCAAGTTCCGGTTTTAAGTTTCGTGGCTGTTGCGCTGGCAATAGTATCGGTAGGCGTTCTTGTTGTCAGGGCGAGAAAGTTTCGCGATAATATTATCGGAGGGGAGATAAGTTTCGGCAAGGCAATGCTTTATTGCGTGCAGACATTCTTCCATTCCGTCTTGCTTATGGCTGTGGCGCAGTATCTTTATTTCCAGTTCATGGACCACGGCTATATCATCAACCAGTATATCTCTATGCTTTCAACTCCGGAATATGCTTCGGTGGTAAAAGAAGTGTATGGCGTCGAGGCAAAGCAGCTGATAGCAATATTGCAGAATACGATGACGACCATGCGTCCGATAGAGATAGCGTACCAGTTTCTGACTGTCAATGTAATAGTCGGCATATTGATTAGTGTGCCCGTGGCGGCAATTGTCAGAAGGGTAAGGGCGTAGACGCATAAAGATAATTAAGGAAACAGAAATAGAATAACAGATAATTATGGATATATCAGTAGTAATCCCTCTATATAATGAGGATGAGTCTCTGCCAGAGCTGTATGCTTGGATTGAGCGTGTTATGAAGAGCAAGGGTTTCACGTTTGAAGTTGTTTTCGTGAATGACGGCTCTACGGACAATTCCTGGAACGTGATACAGGAACTGGGAAAAAATCATCCTGAAGTGAAAGGAATAAAGTTCCGCCGTAACTACGGAAAGAGTCCGGCGCTCTTCTGTGGTTTCAAGAAGGCACAGGGAGATGTGGTGATAACGATGGATGCGGATTTGCAGGATTCTCCTGACGAGATTCCGGAACTGTATCGAATGATAAAGGAGGACGGTTATGACCTCGTTTCCGGCTATAAGCAGAACAGAAAGCAGGGAGACCCGTTGTCGAAGACTATACCGACGAAACTGTTTAATGCTACGGCACGCAAGGTGAGCGGTATTCATAATCTGCATGATTTCAATTGCGGACTGAAGGCTTATCGCCGTGATGTAGTGAAGAACATAGAGGTGTATGGTGAGATGCACCGCTATATTCCTTATCTCGCAAAGAATGCTGGCTTTGACAAGATAGGAGAGAAGCCGGTACATCATCAGGCAAGAAAGTTCGGCAAGTCGAAGTTCATGGGATGGAACCGCTTCTTCAACGGTTATCTTGACCTTATCACCTTATGGTTCTTGAGCAGCTTCGGCAGAAAGCCGATGCATGTGTTCGGATTCCTCGGCACATTGATGTTTGTGATTGGTTTCCTTTCGGCTTTCGGTTTGGGTGTTGACAAGCTTTGGTGTCTTGCCAATGGAATACCGCAAAGACTCGTCACCTCGTCTCCTTATTTCTATATAGCGCTGACGATGATGATGATTGGAACACAGCTCTTCCTGGCTGGCTTCCTCGGCGACCTCATCAGCCGTAGTTCCTCTACAAGGAACGACTATCAGATTGAGAATGAATTCTAAGAATAAGCATTAAACAAGTATAAGTTGAAAACAACATTTAGCACGGTTCTAAGATACTGCTCCTTTACTTTCGGGGCGTTTTGTGTTGTGGTGGCAATATTGTCGGCCGTGGCATGTTCGTCTATCGACTGCCCGCTTAACAACAGGGTCTATACCCGTTATTCTTTGCGTACGCCAGATGGAGAGGTTGACACGCTGAAACTTTATACCACAATTTCGACAAACCGTACGGATGGCAGCGATTCTGTTCTTGTGAATAAAGACGAGAACATAACCAGCATTTCTTTGCCGATAAGCAATGCTCAGCCACGCGATTCCTTCTTTGTGGAGCTTGCTGCAGAAACGACATTGTCGGTTGATACTATTGTGGTAAGCAAGGATAGTCGTATGCATTTCGAGTCAACGGATTGTGCACCATCATATTTCCATAATATAACGGATGTCTCTACAACGCATCATGCCATTGACTCCGTAGTAGTAAAAAATCACGAAGTAAATTATGACACATCCAAGAATAACTTCTATATCTATTTCACGCCTCGTAATTAGTGTGTCGCTCATCCTGTTGGCGGTAATGCCTGCTGCTGCACAGAGCCGCAGCGGCAACAAGAAGGCTGTGGCGGTAGTCGACAGCATTCCGTTGTTTCGGGGATTCTCTGTGTCGGCAGATCTGGTAGGTCCGGTGATGATGGCAGTGGGAGATTATGGACAATATGAAGCTGCCTTTCATCTTAATTTCAAGGACAAGTATTTTCCTGTAGTTGAGGTGGGATACGGCAAGGCTGACCATACGGAAGAAACCACACAGCTGACGTACAAGACAAGTGCTCCATTCTTCAGAGTGGGTGCTGATTTCAATGTTCTCAAGAACAAGCATGACATTTATCGGCTGCTTGTCGGTGCACGCTATGGTTTCACCTCTTATAAATACGACTTGTCTTCGCCAGGTGTTGAAGATCCTGTATGGGGAGGAACAACGTCTTATGTGGCAAACGATGTGAAGTGTACCTACCATTGGCTCGAAGTAGGAGCAGGGGTGGACGTGAAGCTTGTAGGACCGATTCATCTTGGATGGAGTGTAAGATACAAGCAAAGGCTTTCTGCCAGTGAAGGGCCTCTTGGTAAGTCGTGGTATGTGCCTGGATATGGCGAGACGGGAACATCCGCTTTTGGGGTGCTGTTTAATGTGTCGTTAGATATATAATATTATAATATATAAGAACTTAAAAACTCCCGTAAGGGGATAATCTATATTAATAATGAAGAAAAAAGGAAAATTACTGAAGCTTGCCATATTGTCTGTTATTGTCATAGGCACGGTAATGGTAGTTTCAAAGCAGCGTAATGTGCCGTTCCAGGATAACCGTGGCTTCGTCTTTGGCACAATGTATCAGATTACATATCAGTCGGACAAGGATTATCAGAAAGACATAGAGGCGGAATTGAAGAAGGTGGATAATTCCCTGTCGCCATTCAATCCGAAATCCGTAATATCGAAAGTTAACAGAAACGAGAACGTTGAAGTGGATGATATGTTTGCAGAGGTGTTCAACCTCGCAGAGAAAATATCTTCAGAGACAGATGGTGCATTTGATATTACCGTCGCTCCTATGGTAAACGCCTGGGGGTTTGGCTTTAAGAGTGGCAAGATGCCGACAAGGAAACAGCTTGACAGCTTGCGTAACATTGTCGGTTTTCATAAGGTTGCTATGGAGGGTAGGAGAGTGGTGAAGAAGAATCCTGCCACGATGCTCGACTGTAGTGCTATAGCAAAAGGCTTCGGCTGTGATGTCGTTGCCAAATTCCTGCAGTCGCACGGTGTTAAGAATTACATGGTTAATATCGGTGGAGAGATAGTCACCTGTGGCGTTAATATGGAAAGGGTGCCTTGGAAAATAGGTGTTACCAAGCCTGTTGATGATTCTCTCAGTGTGAGTGAAGAAAACCAGACGGTGCTTAATGTTACCGACAAGGCTATGGCTACAAGCGGTAACTACAGGAATTTCTATTATAAAAATGGTAAGAAGTATGCTCATACTATAGATCCGAAGACAGGCTGTCCGGTGCAGCATAACATTCTTTCTGCCACGGTGCTTGCTGATAACTGTGCCACGGCAGATGCTTATGCAACATCATTTATGGTGATGGGACTTGATAAGGCAAAGAAAGTGCTTGACAAGCATCCGGAACTGATGGCATATTTTATCTATTCTGACAATCAGGGAAAGAATGCCGTTTGGTTCTCTCCTTCAATGAAGGGTAAATATCTGAAATAAACGATTGTTTATCTGTGCAGTAAACACGCATGTGAATTATGAATGCAGAATACAACTCTTATGGACTTCTTGCTCATCTTCCGCTGTTTCAGGGAATGAGCGTTTCGGAACTTGACCATGTAATTGAGAAAGTCCGCTTGGACTTCTCAAAGGTCAAGGCCGGAGAATTGATAATGGCAGAGGGACAGAGGGTGGATAAGTTGAGGTTTATAATTCGTGGAAGTGTATGTGCGGAGACAATGTCTGATGACAGAGGATACAGTATAGAGGAGATGCTCAATGTGCCGTGTATGTTACAGACGGAACGTCTGTTTGGTCTTTCACAGCATTATTCTTGTAATTATAAAGCTGTTTCTGACTGTCAGATTCTTGCTATATCAAAGGGTGATGTGGAGTCTCTTGTCAGTCTGTCGAAAGTGTTCAGACTGAACTTGATGAACATATTGTGTACGATGATACAGAAGAATCAACGACAGCCTTGGCGTAGCAAGCCGTCAGCCATAAGGCGTAAGATATTTATGTTCATTGAAAGCAGATGCTTGCGGCCGGCAGGTAGCAAAGTGCTGAATATAGGAATGGTACGCTTGGGAAAGGAGATTGCAGAAAGCCGGCTTAATGTATCAAGAGAACTAAGGGCAATGCAGGCAGAGGGGCTGATAGAACTGCAGAAGAATAAAATAACGGTTCCTGCGCTTGAGAGAATGTTGGAATGATATGACTTGTTCGTTTGTCAGAAGGAAACGAATAAGTCAACAAGTCTCTTGCGATACATTCTGCCCACTTTTACGTAGTCGACATCATCGAAAGGGGGATTGAAATAGCAATAGTTGTCACGAACTTTCAGCAGACAGTTTATGTTTATGATGAACTTCTGGTTTACTTGTACGAACCTATTGTCTAATGATAACAAATCCTTGTTTGTAACATCGCGTTTCAGCTTTACCGGTGTATCTTGATTTGCAATGACCACTTCCCATGAACGCAAATCACCATTATATCTGAACAGACCTATTGTTGAGATGTTGACAAGTTGGAAGTCTTCCGTGTTGGTATAGCAAATCATGAACCCGTTGCCGCTTTGCGCCTCGTTTACAGGTGTTCTTTTAGGGGTGATAATGTCTTTTCTAAGGTGGTCCATAACAGTGTCAAGTTCCTTCGGATTGACAGGTTTGGTCATGAAGTCGAAAGCGTCATGGCGGAAGGCTGGCAGCATGTGTATGCTGTAAGAAGTAGTTACAACCACTCTGCACCATACATTCATATTTTCCATTTCCTGCAGAAAGTCAATACCGCTCATCTCCGGCATTTCCACATCAAGGAATATTACATCAGGGATGTCTGCTTTGAGCAGATTGATGCCGTAGGTAGCGCTCGATGCTGTTGCTACGACTTCGATATCGTTGTATGCCGTCAGCTTTTCAGTTAAATCCTTGATGGCATTCTTGTCGTCGTCTATTATTATTGCTTTCATTTTGAATCAAAATCTGTGTGGATTTATTTTCCCCTTTATAGTTATGGCTATTCTGCATCCGGAAACATTTCCTTCATTGTCTTTTATGTTATGAACATCCATATCCATCTTCGCTTTTTTGCTTCTTTTGTTTACTGCAGCAATGGTCTGTCGAATGATATTCATGCCGAGTCCGTTGCCTGAGCCTTTGGTACTGTCAAATCCTCTGCCATTGTCTTCTACCGTGATAGTTGTAATGTCATTTTCTTTAATGACGGTGATGGTAAGGTTTTGTTGACGCTCAAGTCCCTTTAATCCATGTTTTATTGCATTTTCCGCTAATATCTGTATGGACATGGATGGTATGAGTATGTTTTCTATCCCCGGTTGTATGTTAAGTGTAAACTTGAAGTCTGGTCGCAGGATATAGCTCTGTACCTCTATATAGTTCTTTACGAAATCGAGTTCCTCGTTCAGAGAGATAAAAGTGTCTCGTGAAATATCGAGCGATTTACGTATCAACTTAGCAAGCGACATGAGTTCGTCTTTCTCTTTTTGTCCTGCCGTATATATTCTGTTGTTGAGGACATTGAAGATAAAGTGCGGCGAAATTCTGTTGCGTGTGTTTTCAAGTCGTAATATGAAACGTTCCATTTGTGTCGACACTTGCTTCTTTCTTGTGTACATCCACCAGAGTACAAATATAAGAGTAAGAATCAGAATGCTTGCAGTAAGAATGGTAATCGTTGTTTTCGCCTCGCTTGCCTTACGTTCTTTTTCAGCCATTACGATATCGTGGTGCAGTGCAAGAGTGTCTTCGCTGAATCTCTGTATCACTTCCGATGCCCTCATGTATGAGTTGCTTTTGGCTACAGAATCGTTCTTCTCGTCTTCATATATTTTGTTTGCAAGTGCTGCCGCCGGATTTCCTGTTGCCACATAGTAATCTCTGAGATAGGTGTTTCGTATTTTCTGCATCATAAACTCCATAGAGTCTTCGTCTGCGTGTTCGTTGTCGAGTATTTCTTTTATCTCGGCATATTTCTTTTCCTTTAATAGAATGCCTATCTTTATGGTGTTGGCATAGTAGATACCTATATTTATTGCGTTCTTCTTGAATACGGGTTCTGCCAGATGAAGATATTCTTTGGCTTTATCCAGATTATTAAGGTTTAGATATACGTCGGCTGAATTAATTCTGCACAACGCCATGTCCAGGCAATCGTCTCCTTCAGTCTTTCTCACGTATTTCTCCATGCGGTTGAAATACTGTATTGATTTCTTGTAATCTCTGGTCTTGTAATAATAGCTTCCGAAACTGCTCAGGAAAAACACTTGCATGTTCTGTGGCATCTGGTCAAGATATTTTTCCGTCTGCTTGTAAAAGCGCAAAGCCTCATTCAGGTCACCAAGACTTTCGTAGATTCTTGAAAGTCCCATATATAGAGTAAGGTTCTTGTTCTTCGGCAATTGCAGTGAGTCTACAAGAAACAATGCTCTCCTGTAGTATGATGCTGCTTTTGGCAGGTCGTTGCATAGATAGTTGCAGTCGGCAAGGTTTGCCATAATGTCGGATGCAATGCTTTTGTTGTCGCTTTGCATGATCTTGTCGTATGCTTTCTTGTGAAGATTTCTTGCAATATTGATGTCATTATATAAAAGTTGTCTCCATCCCGCCTCATATTCAAGTGCCAGACCATAGATGTTGTTGTTGCGAGGGGTAGCAGGCTGTTGGCTTATATACGCTTTTATTTTGTTTATATATGGAATTATTGAGTCTGATTTGTTTTCCGTGATGTATAGCTTTGTCATTCTTACAGCATATTCGCACCATTCAATACTGTCCTTTGCCTGCTTCATGCCTTTCCAGATGATGGCTTTTGCAGATGGAGCAGATTTGTATATGGAGTCGTCAATGGCTATAAGCTTCTTGACACGTGTAGAGTCGGTGTCGTTGTATTCATCGTAAAAGCCGCCATGTCGTCCGCATGCAACAATAATGGTCATGCAGATGACTGATATAATGTAGTTTACATATTTCATGTAGCGGTTCTCCATGCTTCTTGTATTTTGATTGTATTTGTCGGTTTATTACTGTTCAACATAATCATTTACAAATTTACGTAAAATCTTTTAATGTGCAAAAAACTTGCAGTTAATTGTTTTACTTTTTTTTTCTTCTCAAATTATTTTTTACGTTTATCCCTTAATTTTGACATGTTAAACCTCGTATAGCGACGAATAAACCAAAACGGACATATTTCCGTTTGTGGCTTTGGTAATTTAGTTTTATCTTTGCATAAGATAAGCTTCGGCTCGGCATAACATCCAAGCATGCTTGGTGATTCTGCTCTCGCCTTGCATTATCTTTGCAAAAGATACACAACGCAATGGCACCAATACAAAAATACGATATAAAAACTGAATTATGAAACAGTAAAGAGGGCAAATGAACATAACCGATTCATTTGCCCTCTTTCAATTCCTATGGTTGGCTGTGTATGAAAATAGGAGGAAAGCCATTTCTGGTTCCTCCTATTATATATATATAGGTGTATATCAATTATTCCCACTCAATTATACTCTACATCTGATATTCAGAGAGTTAGCTATTGTCGGGGATATTTATCGGGGACAGCACAAGCATCGCACACCTCCGTGGCAATCAGCTACTTACAAGATTTATTCTACTAAAAATCAATTGATTTTAAGCCTCAACAAAGACAAACAACAGCAGCCCTTATATATATAATAAGGTGTAAATATACAGGGTTTTAAAACAACAACGTGACAAACGTGGATGCCCACTATATAAATAAGGTGTAAATGTTCAGCATCAGTTTCTACTACTTAGACAAGTACAAAGCACTGTATATAATGAAGTTAAGGGGAGTACTCCGTCCGTATCCCACCTTTGTATATCCCCTATAGAGGGAGCGAGGCATCGACTACAAGGGGTTGCCGTGCATCTTTTAGAAAATTTTCCGGTATACAAAATGCCTTTTCTTTCAAGTCTTTAGATTTTTTAATATTCAATTTTGCAATAGTAGTCTCTCAAGTAGTATGTTTGCAACATGAGAATAAATGATAGAAATAAAACCATATAAAATATGAAGAGAAACAGAAAGAGACCACCACCATCCAAAGACTCCAAGACGAACAGATAGGAACTATCTTAGACAGTAAACAGAATAGGCTATGTAGAGCCAAGATAAAACTAAAAGGGACAGGCGAAACCCTGTCCAACAAAATAATGATATTACGATTATGAAACGTGATAGCATTAAAACTAAGTCTATCTCTCGAACACTATGCAACCAAAGAGAGTATAGACATAAAGAAACTTTGTTTTAAACGTTCCTCTATAAGTATTGAGGACTTTACAAAACACATCAAAGATGGATATTGCTTTTGCCATTGGTTTACAACAAAAGCCGACACCTTTAAAATATACGAGAAGAAAAATGATAATTTCGACAGAGCTAATGTAGTGTTTGTTGACGTTGATGATTTCAACATGGAAATGAAACAATTTGTCTATGGGTTATCGAAGAAGCCTACTATATACTATACAACACCGAGCAATCTTTGTACAAGTAAGGGTAACAAGTATCGCTTTCGCCTTTGTTATGTATTTAATGAGGATATACCAAATACTGAAACCTTAGCCTCAACATACAAAGGCATCATAAAGGAAATACGCAAAGATTACCCTACTTACCCCGACCAAGATTCGTGTGGAGCAAGACCTGCACAATATATGAATGGCAACGGAACGCCAAGGTGTGAAGTGTATTCTACAGACAAAGTTTATACTTTATCAGATTTTGGAGCTTCACTTGTTGAATCAGCCCACCATGAAAACAGGTCAGTAAAGGAATCTGCAAACAGTAATGAATATGTCTATCCTATAAAGGATAAGGATTTCATTAACGACCTCTTTGAAATTCCACCTTCTGACTTGATTATCAAGTACCGAGAGCAATACTGCTATTTTGACCATTCCGAGCTAACATATAATAACGGTTATGCGTTGATACCCGAAAACTATCAAGAGATATATCGAAGTTGGTATCAAGATGTCGTAACAAGCAATAGTGGTGATATTCGCAAAGTATCGGTTGTAAAGATAAAGAGGGATGGCGACAATAGGAGGAAATGCTTGTTTGTGTCTGCACTCATACGCAGAAAGATTTTCCCAACCATCACATTTGAACACCTATTATATAATTTGGTTGCTGAACGGCAATGGTATTATGATAACTCAGACAACACTCTGAATAATCAAGAGCTAATGAGGATTGCCAACAATGCCCTAAATATAGAATACGAAAAGATAAACATAAAGACGAAACGTAAGCCGAGTAAGTTCAAAGTAGATAAACTGTATTGTTCTGAAAGAGGCATCAAGCCCAAGTCGATGGTTGGAATCGTCAGGCGCAAGTTGAAGGACGAAGAGATTGGCAACCTCTATGATTGCAGTCTGTCTGTGAAAGATAATCTTGCTATGCTCAAAGCAAATGGAATAAAGATAGGCTTGAGTAGATTATATGAGTTTTGTGACAGGAATAACATTCCGAGAAGGCCTTACAAAAAGCCAATAGAATAACTAATCTGATTTTCCATTTTCAAATGATAACGTCTATGTTCTTTTACTTTTATGTTATTGTTGAAAATGGAAAAACCATCCAACTGTATCAAACAATCAAGTGTATCAATTTAATCTTTCTAATAGGTATTGATACGCTATCCCAAATGTATCAATCAAATCTAAAAGGTTATTTTGATACGGAAGCAAAACAAAATACGGACATAAAGTAGAAAAAATCTAAATACAGATAGCAAACAGCAAATTCATCAAGAGAAATTCTTTAGTCTCATGGAAATTGACTATCTTTGCAATGTCATATTGCCAAAATGGGCTTTGTGATAGACATATTATTAGAAAGCGTACTTCGCTTTATTCCGTCGATGTAAATTGGACACTTACAAAGTAGAATCGGAATATTGGGAACGGACGCTCTCTTGGTGTGTATTCGTATCTCACGAAATACCTCCAAGCAGGGTTGTTCATTCTCCTTATCCATTCTACGGGAAGTCCAACCCTACATCGAGGATAAAGGAGTATGGTAGCCCTGCTTTCTATTTTATGCCTATAACTATCCAAGATGTTAAACTCGCAATATTAGGGCATATTGCTTATACTTAAGTTCAATATGAGGAAGCATTTGATTGTACTGATGGTTATCTTATCTTTTGGAATTCATGCACAGTCGCAGACTGTAAAAATTACACAAGAGTTTATTGAAAGAATTCAGAAATACACGGAATTAGACATATTCCATGATGGTATGGCTGCTGTATGTCGAGACGATTCGCTTTGGGGATATATTGATACTGAGGGTAATGAGGTTATACCTTGTATGTATAATCGCCATGTCGGATGCTTTTCGGAAGGATTAGCTTGTGTTCCTTCTGATGATGAAAATGGAGTAAAATTCATCAATAAAAACAATGAAGTTGTTTTGGATAAAGGATTCAAGTTTGGCTCTAGAGCTGAATGCTTTGTAGAAGATGGCTATCTTTCTGGGGACAATGTGAATATGACACCATACGGAGGTGTTTGGAACAGTGACGGATTGGTATTTGACGATTTTAGCTGTTTTAGGTTGCCTTGTTTCATTAATGGGTTTTGTACATTAATATATCCAGGTTCATCAACAATTCATTTATTTGATCCGTCAGCAAGCGAATGTGACTTTATTTGTATAGATAAAGAAGGAAACGTTTCAAACACCCCCTATCAATACACCTTGAAATATGCAACAAAAGAAGACAAATATTTATGTTTTGAAAGGGTGCCAAGTAATAATCAGAATCTATCATGGCTTATCGCATGTAATCCCATTGACGAACCGAACAAATACATTCCATATTCGAAAGAAATAAAATACGATAAAGACTACGACTATTCAGAGCATGTAATTGGATTAAAAAACAAAAAGGGGGAAATCGTAGTACCTGCCATCTACACACTGATAACAGGCTTTCATGACGGAGTTGCACTTGTAGGCATTTGGCGTGGAAGTCGAATGGATTTACCTTCTGAGGAAATTTATTGGAAATTTGGATATGTAGACGAATATGGTAATTCTACATTTACGGCAAAAGATATGCAAGAATTAACTAAGTGTGAACAAAAGATCAAAGCTGATATTAAGTGCAAATGAAAATAATAAAATGTAAAGAATGTGGGGAGCAGATACCGTCAAATGTCGCGTTTTGTCATAATTGTGGTTACCCGATAAAGACTAAAAGAAAATTCAAGAATGCAGCTATTCGCATAGGTACAGTTCTTTTATTGTGCATTGATGCTATTTTATTATTCTATTTTGGAAGGAATACAAAAAACAACAATCAATTTGCAAACGATAGTATATCTAAAGACAGCGTAACGCAACTGTCTGATGCGGAGCATACAAAAGTAACCGTAGACCCTTCTTTAGTCAGAATAGGAGGCATGGGGTATTCTGTTTTTGAAGAAGAAAATGGAAGAACTGTTACAAGGGGGATAAGTCTGATATACAATGTCGATAGTACACAGACCTATCAAGGTTTAATGTGTTATTGTTCTACCAAAAATGAAACAGATTACGAAAATATTTATGAGATTCCTGTAATTGGAGAAGTAGCTAATGATGGTGGTTTGATATTCAAAGGGAGTCTTGATAATATTGCATATTCTCTTCACATATTAAATACTCATGGAACATTGAATGACGATACTTACTCGAATTCTTATGAAGCTGTATTTGCAAGAGGAAACAAGTCAAGAAAAATATTCATAGGCTTTGAGCATTGGGGAGAAGAAGGTGATTAATTATTAATTAAATCAATTCAGATATGGCACTAATACAATGTACGGAGTGTGGGGCAATGATTTCAGACAAAGCGAAGTCGTGCCCTAAGTGTGGTTGTCCTGTTGAACATGACGACCAAGTAGAAGAATCGTCAAATCGTCCAAGACGAATCGGAAAGTGGATATTGATTGCAGTAATAGCTATTCTTGCAATCAGTAGCGGTGTGGCATATTTCACCATGAGCAAGGAGAATATTATCAAGGAAGCCTTGCATGAAGAGCCCATGGTGAAGCTAACTCCCGAGTTCTGTAAGGCTGTTAGAAAGTATAACTGCCTTTTTGACTTTGAAAATGGCTTTGCATCTGTACGAAATGGAGAGAAGTGGGGAGCCATCAATACAGAAGGAAAAGAAGTTGTTCCTTGTATCTATGATATGGTAAATTCATTTCATGACGAATTGGCTGCTGTATGTAAAAACGACAAATGGGGATATGTAAACACCAAAGGCGAATTAATCATACCTTGTATATATGAGTATGCCAACGATTTCTCTGAAGGTCTTGCTTCTGTAAGAAAGAATGGCAAAGAAGGATTTATCAATAAAAAAGGAGAGATTGCTATTCCATTCAAATTTGAAGAGTGTGGAAACTTCAGCGAAGGTCTTGCCTATGCAGGCAACAAAAAAGGACATTACTTTATTAATACAGATGGAAATATAAAAATCCATCTACCAAAGGGCTTTTATATCAACAGAGGCTCAAGTAACGAAGGCAAACCATATCCTGAATTCCACAATGGAGAATGTTGGATTAATTTAGAAAATAACAAGAACTATGGCTGTACGATAAACACTAAGGGTGAAAAGATAACTTCCTCAATAGAATCAACTGACGAAAAACCGACATGGGAGTATGAGATATTTAGAAATGACGATGGATTAGTCGGTGTCAAAAATGTAAAGACCAAGAAGATAGTTGTTCCTGCTAAATATGAATCAATCGGTGAAAGTAGTCGTGGTAATGATATTGTTGAGTTGCACGATGGTGTTGTTGTCGCAACTCTTGCATACAAGAGATTAGAAATGACAAGCGGTTCCTTTGAAGATAGTTCAGATATGTCGCAAAACACATATACAGAATACATATATGGGTATATCGACTTAAAAGGTAATGAAACCTTTACAAGTGAAGATTACAAGCTTGTACAAGAGAAGAACAATGATTTCAAACAGGACGAATTTAAATGGCAACAAGAAAAAGAAAAATATGACCAACAAAACGACTTGTCATGGCTACAAGGCACATGGAGTGGCTACGCAAAATATAGTAAAGCTGTTGTTAATATCAATGGCGACTATATAAGGGTTACTTTTGGAAGTAGCACAACATACGACGGGCTGTATACAATAGAGAATGACAAAATCATATATGACAGAGAATCAGGTGGATATAGTTATTTCTTGTTGGATAGAAACAGCCAAAGAGTTATGCTTGACGAAAATACGCCTATGTCAAAATCAAGTAGTAGCGAATATTCTGATTCCTCTGACGAGTATTCATCTGATGGTGATTCAAGGTCTTTTGATTCAGACCAAGACGTAATCAATTACACATCGGGCAATTTCTACAATAACCAAAACGGAATGAGAATAAGTATAAAATACAACGGATTCTATGTCAATGGTAATCACACCCCTACTTTTGCACCTGTTGTGACTTCAATTAATGGACCAAGAGCAAGGATTAAAATCAATGCAGTCCCTAATGGAACTGTATATTTTACTGTTGATAGGTCAAAAGGCTGTATTATTGATATAGAAGGAACTGTTTGGAGAAAAAGATAAACAGAAGATTGTGTAAAATTCAATATCAAACTTTAAATTATCATTCAAATGAAAAAGTATTTATTTCTTTTAATTGCAATGTTGATGTCTGTAAGTGCATTCACATTGGTAGGATGTTCGTCTGACGATGATGATGATAATGATAATCCTTCTTCATCAAACACAATCCAAATCAATGGTAAGAGTTACGAACTTGACACATATGTTGTTCAAGAGGGAAGTTTCGATGCGGAAGCAGGTAAAGGTGAATTTACTGTAGGGGTATTTAATCAAGTTGGCAACACTAAGGACTGTTGGTTTTATCAATTCTCTTACACGGATTCAACAAAGCCTAAAGTAGGTGATGATTTCTCTAAGAAGGCATTGGAGCTGATGGCACAGGATGATTCCGATGCTTGGTACACTACCCTTACTTACAAGAGCGGTTCTGCCAAAGTTGTATCTATCGACAAGAGCAAAGATGATATGACTATCAAATTCGACAACCTCAAAATGGCAGGTGGCGAGTATTCCTATACATTCAACGGAACAGCAACCGTTGATTTCAATTTTGCAAGATAAATCATTAATCAATAGTTCTGTGGTCTTTGAAAACAAGGACTACAGAACTTTACCATTAAACAATACAGACTATGAGCCAAGTAAAATGTCCCGATTGTGGCGAAGTATATTCAGAAGATATACAGTCATGCCCTAACTGTGGCTGTCCTAATGATAATTGGAAATCGAAGCCGAATCAACAAGGACTAACAGAAAGAGCCACCATATCTGTAGAATGGAAGAAATACCATGTCGTTTTCATTATCGTATGTATGTTAATAGTGGGTATTTGCTCTTTTTTTATAGGGACTTCCCTAAAATCCAATCCAAAGCAAGCGGTAATGTCTGTTGATACTACCTTAATAAAAAAGGCTATAACCTAAAATCCGCAACTATCATCCAATACACGATTAAGGGTAGATTTATGAGTCGT
>URLQ01000061.1 GCA_900548745.1 uncultured Prevotella sp. | reverse complement strand
CCATTCCGAACAGAGAAGTTAAGCCCGCTTGCGCCGATGGTACTGCAATGCAATGCGGGAGAGTAGGTAACCGCCTTTTTTCATCAAGAGAATGAAGTCCTCCGGAAGAGAAATCCTCCGGAGGACTTTTCTTGTTTCCCGTCTTGCAGGAAATATAACCTTAGTTCCATCTCTTGGCTTGGAGTTCCTGCCGCTTGCTGTATTTATGGTATGAGTTCTTTAGGTGGTTCCCGGTTATTGATGTCTGTAACATTCTGTGAATAGTTCTGTCTTTAAGGTCATATTTTGATACTCCTGGCTGGTATGTTTTGTTTGAAAGTATATATAGGACATGTATGCTTTACTTGAAAGTAAATATATGACATGTGTCCAGTCGTGTGCCACGCCTTTGCAGGATGATATGTTTGTTTCCTCTCATTAAAAATGAAAAATTATTTCATCTTCTCTCGGTTTAATCGGATTTTTGCATTATCTTTGCATAAGATAAGGTTCGGCTCGGCATAACACTCAAGCAAGCTTGATAGTTCTGCGCTCGCCTTGCATTATTTTTGCATAAGATGAGCTTCGGCTCGGCATAACATTCAAGCAAGCTTGTTGGTTCTGCTCTCGCCTTGCGTTATCTTTGAAACGGCAATGGTTCAGTATATGATTAATAGGGAAGCAGGTGAAAATCCTGTGCAGTCCCGCTGCTGTAATCCGTCTTTATAAGAATGTAACATATAGCCACTGTGTTGATGGGAAGGCGTTACATTTGGATGGGAAGCCAGAAGACCTGCCTTGCTGTATGTTTCTTGTTTACCCGTGGGATGGTAACAGAATATAAATATATCTATGAAAAATTATATATTAATTTGTTGTCTGCTTTTATTGAGTTTGTCTTGCTTAGGACAAGGAAAACTTACTAATTATAATGATACAGTCTTTACTCTATCATCTGTGACGTGTGTTGGTGAGCGTCCTCATTATCTTACCCCAAGTCAAACAATTTCTGGTGAGACTTTGCATAACTTGTCAACAACATCCGTTGCTGATGCTTTGAAGTATTTTTCGGGTGTTCAGATAAAGGACTATGGTGGTTTGGGAGGTCTTAAGACTGTAAATGTCCGTTCTCTTGGCTCACAGCATGTAGGTGTATACCTTGACGGTATTCGGATTACCAATGCACAAAACGGTCAGGTAGACTTAGGTAAATATTCTTTATCCAATATGGAGTCAGTATCTTTGTATAATGCAAACAAGAACGAACGCTTACAGTCTGCTTCGGAATATGCATCAGCTGCTACAGTCTATATGCAGACAAAGAGACCAGATAAAACAACACTGAATGTTGAGTATGGTAATGGTTCTTTTGGCTTGAATAAGGTTAAAGGATATTTTTCTTTAAAAAATTATTTCTTTGTCGATGCTGAATACCAACATACAGATGGAGATTATAAATTCAAGTTTAAGTCTGCATCCGAGGATACTATAGGTAGACGCCATAATTCAGATATTTCCTTTTATCGTTTAGAGGCTGCTGGTTTCTATAAAGGTTTTACAACTCATATATATTATTATAATTCAGAAAGAGGATTGCCTGGTCCGGTTATACGTCGCCTTACAGACCAATGGGACTCTACAGACCGCCAATGGGACCAGAACTTTTTTGTTCAGACAACGTATAAGAAGCTTTGGGAGAAATTTGGTTTGCGAGCCAATTTGAAATATTCGTTTGATTATCTTCATTATCTGCAGGATCCTTCTACCAATGCTTCTGCAATGTATTGTAACAATCATTATACACAGCAGGATGTTTATGGTTCAGTTTCGGGTTCTTATAACTGGAGATGGCTTTCTTTGACGGCGAGTACGGATTTGCGTTGGACAGATTTGAACTGCGACGTTTACAAGTTTAATTATGTTTACCGTATAGACTCAAAGAGTTTGCTTTCTGCGATAGCTTCCTATAGGGGACTTGAGTTTAATGTTGCTTTGTTGTATACTCATATTCAGGACCACACAAAGGGGCAGGCATCGCCATTGAAGAGGCTGACACCAATGTTTCTTGCTTCGTATAAAAAGAATGCTTGGGTGTTTAGGGCTTTTCATAAGCGGATATTCAGGGCTCCAACATTGAACGACTTGTATTATACTCTTGTCGGCAGTACAAGTTTGAAACCTGAATATACTTCGCAGTGGGATGCAGGAATTGATTATCGTGGAAAAGCGCTCCATTTTGTCATTGACGGTTATTATAATGAGATTGAGGATAAGATAGTTGCAATACCTATGAAATGCCAGTTCCGTTGGTCGATGGTAAACTTCGGAATGGTTAAGTCTTTAGGATTGTCGCTTTCGGGCGGTTATGATCATGAGTGGGGAAAATTTTCACTTGCCACGAATGCTAATTACACCTGTCAGAGTGACCGTGACTACAGTATGCCTTCCGACCCGGAATATAAGCATTATGTGCCTTATTCTCCGTTGCATTCAGGTTCGTTGATTGTCGACCTTGGTTATGACTCATACTCTCTGTGTACTTCATTCTTGTATACAGGCGAGCGTTTTGCTTTGGTCTCAAATAACAGTGATGATTTGCTTAGTGATTGGTATACCGTGGATTTGAAGCTCAACAAGCGGTTTATGTTGAAGAATGGCATGGTCTTGCAAGGCACAGTGGAGTGTAACAATGTTACAGATTCAAGGCATGAGGTCGTCAAACGCTATCCTATGCCAGGTCGAAATTGGAAATTCACAATAAAACTTGAATTGTAGAAGAAAATGAGCAAAAGATTTCTTATATCAATATTTACTGTTATTGCTTGTCTGTTTGTTTCGTGCTCGATGGATCCCGCCGATGATACAGACATGCCTACGGAAAGTGGCAGTGGCGACAGACTCCTTGTCTTGTGTGAAGGACTTTGGGGCTTGGACAACTCAACCATATCTTATGTAGACAATGGAGTACTAACCAATGGATGGTTCAAGCAACAGAATCCAGGTATGCACCTTGGAGATACAGGCAACGATATAATTCAGGTTAATGATACACTGATTGCTGTGTCTGTCAATTGGTCGAATATCATACAGTATATGTATCCCGACGGTAAGGCCATTGCTGCGACAGAAGATATTCCTAACAACCGTAGACTTGCCACGGATGGAAAGCGTTATCTTTTTTGTACATCATATGCAAATAAAGGATATGTGGCAAAGGTAGACCTTGTCACCAAGCAGATTGTTGCCACTTGCAAGGTGGGGTATGAGCCAGAGGGTATAGCCTATTATGAAGGCAAACTCTTTGTTGCCAATACCGGAGGTTATTCATTCCAGGAGAAGGACCATCAATATGAGTCTACAATATCCGTTGTTGACGTGGAGTCGATGAAAGAACTCCGCCGTATTGACGTAGGCTGTATAAACCTGTATGGAACAATGTCGCAGTGTGGTCAGTTTATATGTATTAATTCCGCAGGCGATTATTATGACACAAAGCCAAAGACAATAGTTCTTGATATGTCGACAGAGGAATTCAGGGTGTATGATTTTCCTGCCACTTATAATTGTGTTTATGAGAACCGTTTCTATTTGATAGGTTCAGAGTTTTCTTATTCAAGTGGTGCAGATGGTGGTTATAAGTATAGCGTCCATTCGATAGACCTTCCGTCGATGAAAGAATATGAAGGCTTTGGAAAATACAATTTTGCCGTTGAAACAATAATGCAGATGCAATCGCCATACTGCATCTATATAAGTCCATATTCGGGACATTTATATGTAACCGATGCTCGTAGCTATGCCACAAACGGCTATCTTTATGAATTTGATCCTGAGAAGGTGGAATTTACAAAGTTAAAGTTGCAGGGACTGAATCCTGGACATGTTGTTGCTTTAAGCAGAACATCTTATAGTCCGGAAAAGTAATTATGACAAGACGTTTCAAGTGAAGCAAGTAATGCTGAGAGGGAAAATCCTGAGATTGGATTACAGCACCGACTGCGGTGATTGCTAAACGGAGTAGTATATCTATGGAAAGTCATTCCAAAAAGGGAGAAGACACTGCTTTTGCATGCACAAGTCCGAAAACCTGCTTGAACAAAGTTTAATGGGTCTGCTCGGTGGCGGACTATAAATAAGTTATAATAAAATGAAGAAACTGATGTTTCTTGCAGCATTGTCATTATTTGGTGCTGCCAATGTGTCGGCTTCAGACACAAGTGAGAACGCGCGTAATGCAGTGTGCGTAATGTTGAAATCTGGCGATGCCAAGTATGTCGCCTTTACGGAGGACCCTGTGATTCAGACGGCAGATGGTCGTTTGACTGTAACTCCCATGAGTGCAGACCAATCTTCTGTAGTTGTAGATTTGTCAAATGTAGGTTTGATAACAGCCGTTTATCATGATTTTTCTACCGATGGCATTGGTGGACTATCCGCAGAGACCGGTAGAGCAGTGAAGGCAGTCTACGACCTGAACGGATGCAAGGTTAGCAAAATTGTACCGGGACAAGTCTACATTTTAAAATTCACAGATGGTTCAACTAAAAAGGTAACAAAGTAATGAAAAAGATTTTATTCTCAATATTGGCTGGTGCAATGACTCTTTCTGCATCAGCACAGAGTTCTTTCACTGTAACTTCAAATGGAAAAGAATATTCTTTCCCGATAACGTCATCTATTACAGTTACCGATAAGGAACTCTGGAAACCGGAAGTCGTAGAAGTAGAACGCCAGTTCAAGTCAGACTATAAAACAATGAAGGCAGATTTCCAGACTTCGTTCAGCACAGACACTCAGAAGTCTGAAAGTGGAGTTACGGAATACGTTGACGGCCATCTTATTGCCGATCATGTATGGGAGATAGATTTCACGACAAACGATTACAAACGTGTGCAACTTATGGTGCGTGCTACTAAAGAAGACACAAAAGAAGGAGAGGATATAAAAATACTCGCCCATAAGAGCAACCCACAGGAGAACCTTGGTGCTTGCATCAGCGGTTCGTCTGGTGACTTTTTTGCGATTAAGAATTTTGGAAAGGATGGTAAATGGGCATGGATATACAATGAGCTGACAAACACGTATATTATGGTGAACCGTGATGTGCAGAACGGAGATGCATACGATTTCACTTCGCTTAATGCAACAGTTGACAAGGTGGCAACAAAGGATTTGAATATAAACAATGTTACAGACTACTGGAAGTTCAAGGCACGTGTGTCTGATGACAATACCGCCGAGAAAGACTCCATGATAGAACTGAAGTTCAGGGCAAATCCGGAAACGAACAAATGTTTTACTATTGATGGAATTCCATACCATGTGAATACAGGCAAGGTGAGCATGAAGCTTGAGGGTATAGAATTGAATGCCAGTTTCCCTGACGAATGGGATATAGCAATGGGTAAGAACTTCGACTTCCATTTCTGGAAAGATGGACTGAACGACCCTGATGGCTTTGATTTTATGGTGTTGTCTGGAACAGAATTGCCGGAAAACATGGATTACTCAAAAGCAAGTCAAGACTATCCGGAGTTTACAATCCAAGACAGGAACACACTTGTATCACAGAACGGAATGGTAATTTGCAAGTTCAAGAAAAAGGCAGACAACACCTTTAATATATATAAGAAGGTCGTCATACCAGCAGGAACAGCAATCCGTCGTTCTTCAACCTACCCGGAACCAGTAATAGTGGAAGTACACGACACTGTATATGTGGAGAAACATGACACCATATATATAAAGCCACTTTCCGTAGATGAGCTTATAGCGGCAGGTCAATATGCCGAGGACGCTATCGGTAGCACAACATCGTTGTATTCCTTTAAGTCAGACAAAGAGTTTGCAGAATATGCCACATATTATGCTCAGGCGCAGAAGATAGACGCTTCGAGCATACCTTCGGACAAAAAGATGGATTGGGAAGAGGCAGTGGAACAACTGAAGAATGTAGCCACAGCCTACGGCTACTATACAAAGAATCTGATGAAGTCGGCTTCTGTCGGTAGTTATCTTATGCTTGGACAGGGCATGATAAATGGTGGAATGGCATTTAACAAGCGTATGGATATAAGCGAGTCCACACTTCGCAATGGATATTCCATGTCAGGCGGCTCCGGCTATGTGGCGTTTGCCAGACTTGATGTAGACTATGATGACACGGATGTCTTTGCCGTTCCGTTTAACACAGAATATTCTTTCGGCAAAGCCCCATGTTTCGGTGGTGCAAAGAAGATAGATGTGTATGTGTTGTTCAGTCCGCTTACTGGCAAATACACTCCTGTATATCTGGCAGAGCAGAACGGACTTGTCTTTGAACAGTGGAAAGGTGACACCAAGACAAATTATGATACTCTTGACGAAGCCATCCAGCATTTCGGAAAAAGCACCGGCAATATGATAGACCGCTCTTGGGTTAAGCTTGATCTTGACGACGAAGGCGCACGCACTGTTATTGCAAATGGTGTGGCAGAGTTCCCTGACTTGTCCTCATTCACCGATTTCACAGTTGTCACAACCTGTGAGGATTATATGGCGGCTAATGTTGGGAACCCAGGTGTTACTGTTGATACCACTACAACTCCTATGACATTCTCAAAGGACGGTGTCGCTTGTGAGTTCTCAGGAGTTGCAGTCTTTACGGCAAAAGACAGTACAGGTGACAAGGTTGCCCTTGTTGTATTCAAACAAGGTGCAAAGTACTTTGCTTATAGCTATGAGCTAAAGAATTAATCATTAAAAGATAGTATGGAGGCAAATGCAGTGATGTGCATCCTATGTCCCTGTGTTAGCCTCCTTATAATTATTTGACTATTAGCCATGAATAAATATATGATTATTGTCGGACTGTTTGGTCTTCCACTCTCTACAGTCTGTGCCCAGACCATGTTTTCCGTGGAAAAAGGTTTGGAAAAATACGCTTTACCGTTAACGTCTTCTATTAAGGTGGGCGAGAATGGTAGCTTTACGGCATATTATGACAACAGGACATACGAATTGCCGTTAGGTTCAAAGATTCATATTTCGACAGAGGAGTTGCATCTTCCTCTTACTCTCAAGGATATAGACTGGAAACCAGGTGTAAGCTCCTTGCAGTCTGGTTCAAACGGACTGTTTAGCTTTTCTGGTGGTAACAAGTTCAGTTGGCGTGGAGATAAAGTGATCTTTACGGATTATGGCATTTCAGGCACCGTCATGGATACAGTGAAAAATGTGAGGCTCGATGCTTCAAACAACACTCGCATGTACGGCGAAGTCGTTGACTTGTTGTTCTATAAGGTTGAAACGGGAGAGACTGGTATGTATTCTTTGCCTTCCAACACATATTGCGCATGGAAGGAGACGACCCATGTTGGCAAGTATGGTGCGCTCGTGTTGAGCTATGGTATAGACAATGAATCAGGGGCAAGGATGAACAATGTTGTAGGTGTTGCAAAATGGTTCTCTCAGCTTGGCACCTATACAGGTGTCAGCGGACAGAAATATACAGCTTCAGGTACCGTTGAGTATTTTGATGACTTGTTGACAGCCAAAGACGTAGTGTTGAATACAAAGAACTTCTCTCGTTCCAATGACGGAGATAAAGAAACTGGCAGCTTGTCGGCACCTACATGGAACTATCTTTCAGAGGGGACAACTCTTGTTCAGGCAGACTGTATGTCAGGCTCAGCCATAGCCAATGGAAAAATAACCTGTCGTGCGCTTGTCGGCACAAAGAAGCCTACAGCCGAGGAGATGGAAAACAGTTTCGCATACCGCTTTGATAGTCCTGATGCCAACAGTGTCATATCCGACTACTACTTTACCGCTACAGATCCGCAAGCAGCCTTCCAGTATCCGGAGTTGAAATCGGCTCCAGGTGTACCTGCCGATCAGTATGATATAACGGAATGTAATGTCTGGAAGGGCGGAACCTGTATGTATCTTGTCCCCTCCAACGGAATTGCTTTTTCCAAATACCGTAAATTTGACGGATTTATTCATGCCTGTATGGTTGATGGCTCCGAGTATTCCCATCACTTTACTATAAACAAGAAAGGTGTTATTACAGCTGATGGCATTTGGAAAAAAGAGAAAGAGGCTACGATAAGCGTCACCAAGAATGCTTCCTACGAAGATAACGGACAACTCCAATATTACAGTCTTAAGTTCCTTGCCAATAATCTTTCCTCATCCAATGGATTGGGCGAAAATGTAGTTGATTATGCCGGAGCGCATGCCATAGAGACAGATCTAAACGCCAAACCTACGCTTGCTTTCATACCCAAGGCAAATATCTATGTTCCATACAGTTTGGGTGGCACCGTGCCTGTCAGGAAGGTTCATTACTGCAATTATAGTTTCTTGCCGCTTGATGACACCAATCTTGGTGCCGAATTCGGAAAGAGCGGCATAGCTCTGACCATAGGCGACGGTCTTGATAGCCCTTATTATGAGAAGTCATACAAATATTGGATCTTTACCGATAGTCAGAACCGTATGATTGTTTATACGCTGAATGAGTGTGGAGGCATTTCGGATATTGAATGGTATGAATAAATTAAAACGAAACTTCTTATGAATAAGATGCTCTTACTTTTTGCGGCATTGCTCCTGTGTATGACTTCTCAGGCACAAGAGCTTGGCTATAGAGTAGTAGAACTGCATCAGGCACCTGGACAGTTTATCAACGTACTGCCAGATGCCGATGAAGAAACTACACAGAAGGAAGTATGTATGAATGCACAGATGTCGTTAGCCCAAAACTCTCTTGTGTCGCTTGGCACCTATGGAGGCTACATAACCATAAAGTTTGATGAACCGGTAAAAAATCTCCGTGGTTCAGATTTTCTGGTCCTTGGCAACGGCTTCTATGCCGCTTCCGACCCGGTATATGGCAGTGAGACCATTGGCGGCTCGATAGAACCGGGTATAGTATATGTCGGAGTGGGCGACAGTCATGAGTCCGCACAGTGGTATGAACTTGCAGGGTCTGAGTATTTCAGTTCCGAGATACACGACTTCAGCATAACATATTATAAGCCAACCGACGAAAACCAGTCAAACAACTATATCCGTTGGCAATGCACATGGACCGACAAGGACGGCACACCGCGCGATTCTGCAGGTTACCATCCTAAAAACGCTTTACACGACCAGAGCTATTGGCCGATGTATGAGAATAAAGAAGAGTTGACCTTCACGGGAGGCAGATTGCCCAATAACGCTATAGACCAAAGCGGTAATGGCACATATTGGGTGCAATACCGCTATTCGGCAGACAGCTACGGATATGTGGATGCCTGTCTTGCAAAAGACAGTATAGGCTCGTCATTCGATATAGATTGGGCAGTAGATAAACAAGGCTTTCCTGTCCATCTCGACCATATCGATTTCGTTCGTGTTTCCACAGGAATATTCCAGACTTGCGGATGGCTCGGCGAGACTTCAACCGAGGTGGTCGGTTTTGCCAATCTGCATCTTATACCGGGTTATGATGCCAATCCGTATATTATAACTCCACGGCCTAATCCTAATGACCCGTTGTCAGTATCACTGCCGCAGCATACGTCAGCGAATGTGCAAGACAAGTGGTTTACGCTGACCGGACAATGTGTAGAAAAACTGCAACGTGGCAAAATATACATACATAACGGAAAGAAAGTGGTGTTTTAAACACGTTTTGTTTTCTGTTTATAAATAGATTTCTTAAATTTGCCGAGCATAACAGTTTAATATAATCGAGAAAAATATACACAATGAGAAAATTATTGCTTCCCCTATTTGCCGCAACCTTACTGGCAGGCAATGTCGTCGCACAGACGCAAAAGGTAGAAGTCTTGGAGTATTGTCCTGCGCCCGGACAGTTTGTGAACGTTCTTCCCGAAGTGGAGGAAGGCATGACCCGGGCACAAGTGCTGAAAGCTTGTGAGGAAGTACTGTCACAGAATGGCTACCTTGTACACCTTGGTACCTACGGAGGGTATATAACAGTCAGGTTCGACCATCCGGTAGAGAACAAGCGTGGTTCCGACATTCTGATTAAGGGCAACGGCATGTACTCCGCTTCTGACCCTGTCTATGGCAAGAATACCATCGGCGGCTCCATAGAACCCGGCATCGTGTATGTCGGAGTGGGCGATGATGTGAATACAGCCCAGTGGTACGAACTTGCCGGTTCGGAGTATTATACCACCCAGTGCCACGACTTTTCGATAACCTATCATAAGCCTACAGCCGAGAAAGGCGACCATAGCATGGCAGGCTCCATATACGACGAATACATAAAGTACGAATGTTCATGGACCGACAAGGACGGCACTCCCCGCGACTCCACCGGCTATCATCCCAAACTCTCTGCCCACCGCCAGACCTATTGGCCTATGTGGGAGACGGCAGACAAGCTGACGTTCAGTGGAGGATTGCTTCCGCGCAATGCCGTAAAGTATGATGTCGACGGCAAAGACTACTGGGTGCAGTACCGCTATTCGGAAGATGCCTACGGTTATGTCGATGCCTGTCCTGCCAATGATCTGCTGTATTCTTCGTTCGATATAGACTGGGCGGTAGACAAGAACGGCAAGCATGTAGCGCTCGACCATATTGATTTCATCCGTGTAGCAACAGGAGTGTTCCAGTATTGTGGACTTATCGGCGAAACATCCACCGAGATAGACAAGTTTGAGGATTTGCACCTTGTGGATGGCTACGACGACAATCCTTATATTATAACTCCGCGTCCCAATCCGGATGACCCTACAGGTATAACAATACCAGTCGTGAAGAACAATGGCGGCGAGGATAATTCCTATTATAATCTGTTTGGACAGAAGGTAGGAAGCCTTGTGCGCGGACAGATTTATATACATAAAGGTAAGAAGACAGTATATTAAAAACTGTTTTTCATTATTAAATTGTTTACAAAATGGGCAGGTTTTCGTTTGAAAGCTTGCCCATGTCAATTATTATTACTATCTTTGCACCCGAATTAAGAAAAACGGCATAACCGCTTACGTTTTGTTCAAGCTCGTTTTGCCATAGTATTTAACTGGTATCCAGGTTTTCAACAGTTTTTTCTCTTATTCAAGTTGATTTCCGTGGGATTAATGTTCAGATAATGTTCAATGTATTAGTCTGAGTTTTTGTATTGCCCGACTATTACTGCCCAGATGCCAAAAACAAACAATTATGAAGTTTTTAGAAAAGAGTAAATTTGTATTAGTCGTATTATTAATGTGTCTGCCTTTCGCAGTGTATGCGGCTGGCGACGAACCAACAACAAATGGAACTTTTGACTGGGAGCCAGTGATGAACGCCATCATTCAGGTGGAGAGCGGAGGCAATCCTAATGCCGTAAGCGGAAATTCATGCGGAGCAATGCAGATTACACCGATTTGTGTAGCGCAGTGCAATATAATACTGAAGGCTCGCAAGAGCAAGAAGCGTTATTCATTGAAAGACCGTTTCAATATTGCAAAGTCAAAGGAGATGTTCCTTCTTCTCCAGTCGTATTATAATCTTGAAAATAATATTGAGAAGGCAATCCGTTCATGGAATGGGGGTATGAAATATACAGTCCGCGGAACGCAGAAGTATTATAACAAGGTTATGTCGTATCTCAGATGAGAGTAATGCTCTCCGATGGCAGAAGGCTTGTCCTTTCCTGCCGGACCAAACCTCACGAGTTTTTGGAAAATTATAAATAAGTAAGTCGCCAGGTTCCGACCCTTTACGGGTCTCGGCTTGGCGACTTTTCGGTATTTTCCCTTTCCCTTTTTCCTTGTTGTTTCTTCCTTGTCGTTCATCAGAACTGCTCCAGTATCTTTATTCTCTCCTCCGTGTCGGGGTGTGTAGAGAATAGTGATGCGAAGAAGCTCCATCCCCTCTTGCCCTTCAGTCCCTGTGGATGTATTATGAACAGCTGCGCCACGTCGTCGCGTTTCACCTTATCCAGTCCAGGCTTATCACTAATTTTGCGCAGTGCTGAGGCGAGTGCTCTTGGGTTGCCGCAGAGTTCCGCACCGCCGGCATCCGCCATATATTCGCGTTTGCGGCTTATGGCGAAGCGTGTCATTATGGCAAAGACATAGGCTATGAGGCATAGTATTATGGCAATGAGGAATGCCAGTAACACACCTCCTTTGTTATCGTCATCATCACTGCTGCTACTCGAATCGTCGCTTGTTATCCAATATAGCGACCTTATGCATACGTTCATGACCGTTGTTATGATACCTACGAAGATGATGCTTGTTATGAGCAGCCGTGTGTCGCGGTTTCGTATGTGCGTCAGCTCATGTGCTATCACCCCTTCCAGCTCTTCGTCGTTCAGCACATTCAGCAGTCCTTTCGTCACGGTCACGGTGTACGACTTCCTGTCTATTCCGCTTGCAAAGGCATTCAGCTGCGGGTCATCCACGATGTTTATCTTCGGCATGTCCATTCCAGCCGTCATTGTCAGGTTCTCCACGATGTTATACACTCTGGGGTTTTCGCGTCGCTCCAGCGGTTTTGCTCCAGTAGCCTTCTTCACCATCCATGCATTGAAGAAGTAAGCTATTATGAACCATACGCCAACGATGCCTACCACCCAAGGCAGTGAACATAGAAAGTCTTTGTTCACCGATGCCCAGTTCACGTCGCTTCCCACATCTATATATTTGCTGTTGTCTTCTATGCCGCAATAGCTTAGCAACACGAGATATAGCCATACCATGCTGAGCAAGAGTATAGGGAACATCAGCAGCAAGAAGAATGTCAGTCTGTTGTTGCGGCTGACTTGTGTATACATTCCTACGTATTTCATAAGCAAAGATTATATTCTCCCCCATGCTGCTGGTTGTGCGGCATGGGTAATGTTCAGTTAGAATTGTATTTCCGGAGCCTTTTCCGCTGCAGCGCGGTTTTCCTGTGGAATCTCGAACATAGGCTGTCGTGAGAATCCGAACATCTTTGCGAAGATATTGCTCGGGAAGGTCTCCACGGCATTGTTGAGTTCACGCGTAGCCGAGTTGAAGAAGCGGCGCACGGCAGCGAGTTTGTTCTCTATGTCGGCAATTTCCTCTTGCAGCTGTATGAAGTTCTGGTTAGCCTTCAGGTCCGGATACGCCTCAAGTTGTATTTTCAGTCCTGCAAGCGCACTTGTCATCATGCTGTCCGCATGAATCTTGTCATTTATTGTCTGTGCTCCCATCGATGCCGCACGTGCATCGGTAACGCGCTGAAGAGTCTCTTTCTCGTGAGTGGCATACCCCTTCACGGTAGCCACGAGTTGCGGAATAAGGTCGCAACGCTGTTTGAGCTGTACATCGATGTTTGCGAAAGCGTTTTCACGGTTGTTGCGCAGTTTTACAAGTCTGTTGTAGATTACCACGAGCCATATCGCCAGTATTGCGACGATGATAATGATTACGAGTGTTGTTGTCATAATAATAAGGTGTTTTTTAGTGCCGTTCCTTGTCGTTCGTTTTCGATGATGGGGTAGGCAATGTTAATAATATGTTTTTTCAGTCTTTTTTCTGCTCTTGTGATATGTGTTTTGCAAATACAATGCAAAGATAGGCATTGAATGCAGAAAAGGAAATGGCAATTTCTTCCAAAAAACTTGCAAATCTTCTCAAAATCTTGCATTTTCTTTCAAAAACCATAAAAAAACTTGTTCCCCTCGTCTTACAGTTGTAAAAGGGTTATATTCGCCATTGTCTGATGATAAAGCGATGCTTTCCCAAAGAACGAGAAAATACAGGAAAAGTATAATTGCTTTTTGTGTTTAAGTTCCTTTAACAAAAATAGGGTCTATGTTAATAAAATAACGGTAAAAATAACATTTCCTTATAATCATAAAAAGGAGGTAAAAAGAAGTCGATAGACTTTCAATAAGAAAGTACGTCAATTTCTCATAGAAAGTCGGTAACTTTCTATGAGAAAGTCCGTAACTTTCTAAAAACGGTCAAATCAAGGCTTCTTACTGCTCTTCTGCGTTATGTGTTTTCTTGTGTGTATAAATTTCTTAAAAAATAGATGCTTTTATGAACTTTAGAAAGCCGTTGACTCAGAATGAAAGTACTGAGACATCTTGTCTTAATTTCTGAATTTTACTTAAAAAGCAGTGGCGGAATAAATTTTTGGTTGTATATTTGTAGTGTATTTAGTACGTACAACGTATTAGATATAGATAACATTATTAATCAGTCGCCGTTGAAAGCCACGTGCAGATGCGGCGGCATAAAAAAAAGAAGAATTATGTCAACAACAGTAATTGTGATTTTAGTAGTGGTGGCAGTGCTCGTGATATGGGCAGTTTGTATTTATAACAACCTTGTGAAGCTGCGCAACAACCGCGAGAATGCTTTTGCAAACATCGATGTACAGCTCAAACAGCGTTGCGACCTCATTCCGCAGCTCGTGGCTACGGTAAAGGGTTATGCCACACATGAGCGTGAAGTGCTGCAGAGAGTAACGGAAGCCCGTACTGCTGCTATGGGTGCCCAGACCATAAATGATAAGATACAGGCAGACAACATGATGACCAGTGCGCTTGCAGGACTGAAGGTGTCTCTTGAGGCTTATCCGGACCTGAAGGCAAACCAGAACTTCATGCAGCTGCAGGGTGAGATTGCCGACATCGAGAACAAGCTTGCAGCCGTTCGCCGCTTCTTCAACTCTGCTACCCGTGAACTCAACAATGCCGTGGAGACCTTCCCGAGCAATATCTTCGCCAAGATGTTCGGATTCTCACGCCAGCCTATGTTTGAGGTTCCACAGGAGAGTCGAGCAGCAATGGAGAAGGCACCGGAGATTAAGTTCTAATACTACATTTTAATATATGAGATATGTAGGAATGCAAACCCAGATCAGTCGCAACAACAGGATGACCCTGTTGTTGCTGCTGATGTTTCCGTTGATAATTCTCGGCGTGGTATGGGCATTCTTTGCCCTGCTGAATTATTTTGGAAACGGGTATTATGACCAATATGGAGAGCTGGTGCATCAGTTCAATGCAGAAACGGTGAATGTTTATTTCGTAAATGCCGTGCCGTGGGTCATTGGCGTAGTAGGAATATGGTTTCTGATAGCCTATTTCTTTAATGCCTCTATGGTGCGTGCTGCCACAGGAGCCCGTCCGCTTAGCAGGAAGGAGAATCCGAGAGTATATAATATCGTGGAGAACCTGACCATGGCGGCAGGCATGGATATGCCGATGATAAACATCGTTGATGACCCGCAGCTCAACGCCTTTGCCAGCGGAATAGACAGAAAGTCGTACACCGTGACGGTGACCACCGGACTTCTCAGACTGCTTGATGATGATGAGCTTGCCGGTGTGCTGGGCCATGAGCTGACCCATATCCGCAACCACGACACCAAGCTCTTGATTACAAGCATCGTGTTTGTAGGAATAGTCTCCACGGTGATGAGCATCATTGTGCAGATGATTTACAACATGATGTGGTTTGGCGGCGGC
>URLQ01000060.1 GCA_900548745.1 uncultured Prevotella sp. | reverse complement strand
GAACAAACCACTTCTTGCCGCTGCCACCACATTTGCCCGTATGGGTTTACGGGCTGTCTGGGAAAGCATATTGGTCAATATAATGACTGCTATCAACGGATATGTGGCAAGCTGCCAACGGAAGGCGGCACACCCCACTGCTATCACATGCGGGTCATCACGGAACTCTCCTATTATCGGCGACGTGAACAGGAAGCCAATGACTGTAAGGATGACGAAGAAGACGGTGCCTATCTTCACACAATACATATACCCGTCATAAATCCTGTCGTAGAGTCTTGCTCCATAGCAGAAGCCACAAAGCGGCTGGAAGCCTTGTCCCAAGCCCACAATGCCAGCATACACGAAGTTTGAGATGCGGGTAACGATGGACATTCCGGCTATTGCCGCATCGCCATACGCTCCGGCAGATACATTAAGCATTATCGTCGCTACGCTTGACAATCCCTGACGAGACAAGGATGGTGTGCCGCCAGCGACTATCTCCTTTACAAGAAGCCACGAAGGGACATAGTCCTTCAGCCTTATCGCTATATTCCCACTATGCCGGGTCATCTTGAAAAGGATGAAGAAGCTCATAATCTGACTTACCAATGTTGCCACAGCGGCTCCCGTAATGCCAAGACAGAAATAGAATATCAAGATTGGCGCAAGCACGACATTCAAAAGTACACCACTCAGAATGCCGTACATGGCATACTTTGCGTTACCCTGGAAGCGCATCTGGTTGTTGAGAGTAAATGAACTCGTCATAAACGGTGCACCACAGAGTATTATGCCAAGATAGCGTTCTGTATAGGGCTGTATCGTTTCGGTGGAACCGAGAAGGTAACTTATATCAGTAAGGAAAACAAATCCGACAACCGATACAAGGAGTCCGAAAGCGAAACTATACAACAGTCCCGTGACTGCCATACACCTTGCCTTCTCCGTCTCCTTTGAACCGAGACAACGCGAGATATAGTTGCCGGAGCCATGTCCGAAGAAGAATCCAATGGCCTGAATGATTGTCATGACGGAGAAAGAGATGCCGACAGCCGCCGTGCTCTGTGTGTTTATCTTTCCCACATAATATGTATCCACCATGCCGTAGATGCTCGTTATGAGCATTGATATTATCGTAGGCACTGCCATACTCACAATAACCTTATGCACAGGGGCATGGGTCAGAAAGGTGTAATTGTCTGTGGTCTGCTTCATCTTATTTCTTTTCCTTACCACCTGGTTATCGGCACAATGCCTGACATACTTTATCCTGGAAGTTCCTTCCCGATGAAGCATGGCGTATTCCCATATTTATTATCGAGAAGCACAACCGGTGTCCGTTTGCCGCTGTACAGTATCCTGCAAGCGCACTGACACCTGTAACGGTGCCTGTCTTTGCTTTTACATTATCATGGGCTGCACCGGAACGCATCCTCTTTCCCAACGTGCCGTCAACACCTGCTATCGGAAGGCAGGGCAAGAGGTTGTCATATATCCGGGAATGGCGGTATGCGTACTTCAGGAATGCTTCAAGTTCCGGCGATACATAGTTATAAAGCGACAAGCCGCTGCCGTCTGCTATATAATAAGCCGAGGGCTTGAAGCCGAGCTTCGAGACAAGCCTGTTCATTGCCTGCCTGCCATTGCGTGCCGTTGCGCCTCCTCGTCCACCGATATAGTCGGAGGCTATATGATAGAACACGGACTCGGAATAGAGATTGTCGCTTCGCTTCATCTGACGGTGCATAACATCAAGCAGAGCGGTTTCCTTTGTATATATCGTTGTCGTGCCACCTGGCACAGAACCCTCCTTACAGTCACCGGTCAGAAAGATTCCCTTCTGCCGGAGTCTCCGTTTCAGTCTGTCTGCGAATTCATCCTTTCTGCCCACGAGCAAAGGGGAAAGCACCGGATTATCATCATCCCAGCACCATCCTTCGCCAAGAAGATCCTTGTCCTTCATCGTCTTGTCGAGAACAACATTCCCATTGATTGTATCTATGCCAAGGGCTGAAATCTGCTCCACAAACCTGTTCATGTCATCACTGTCGAATGTAGGGTCAAGGTCTCCCTTGCAATAGATATTACCCTGAAGCACTAGACTGTCCTGTCGTCCTGAATATGAAAGGCGGGTCTTGTATTTATAATCCGACCCTAAAAAGTCAAGGGCAGAGACCGCAACCATCATCTTCAGCGTACTTGCCGGACGCATCAGCTGACGGGCATTATGTTCATAAATTACGGAGTCGGCAGTAAGGTCATATATCTGCATGCCTACCATCGACGTGTTGAAAATCGTTGTTTCGCGGAATATCCTGTCTATGCGGCTCACAACATTCTGCGGCCACGGCAATGCTTTGTCCTCATCATCGTCAACGACATCAACGGCTGCTGTGTCAGCTTCCTCTGCATCAACATCCATAGTGTCAACATCGAAAGTATCCACATAAATGGTTTCATGACTGCCAGTGGCGACAGAAAAACCGTCACAAGCCATACCTCTTGTGGCATATATCGGCGACAACAACAATGCTGCAGAAGCCAATATACCACCTAATATATATCTTTTCTTCATCAGAATCCTCTTTATTTATAACGTGCTACAATCCGCTTGGCATAACCATCCAAGACGCTCCTGAAGGCAACACAATCTCTTTTCGCTTACAAAATTACGCATTTCTGTCCTAATTTTTCCCTTTCTTACTATTAAAGAATGTAATAAACAACAAAAAGCAACATATATTTACCAACTTTCGGAAAATCTTATTACTTTTGCATCATTAATTTTACATGCGTCTTTATGATTTATAAATACGACTTTCTGATTATCGGCGCTGGCGTAGCAGGAATGAGCTATGCGCTGAAAGTAGCCCGCGAACACAAGGGTAAGGTTTGTCTTATCTGCAAGACAACCCTCGACGAGGCTAACACCTATTTTGCACAAGGCGGAGTGGCTTCTGTAACGAACCTCAAAATAGACAACTTCGACAAACACATCGAGGACACAATAATTGCCGGCGACTACATCAACGACCGCAAGGCTGTGGAGCAGGTGGTTAGAAACGCTCCTAAACAGATTGACGAACTCGTGAAATGGGGCGTCAACTTCGACAAGAAGGAGGACGGCACCTTTGACCTTCACCGAGAGGGAGGACACTCCGAGTTCAGAATTCTTCACCATGCCGACGATACCGGTGCGGAAATACAACGCGGACTGATGGAGGCGGTGCGCAGCAACCCGGATATAGACATCAAGGAAAACCACTTTGCCGTTGAGATAATCACACAGCACCATCTGGGTGTAGTAGTGACACGTCGCACACCAAACATCGAGTGTTATGGTGCCTACGTGCTGAACCCTGACACACAGAAGGTGGACACCTATCTGAGCAAGGTGACACTGATGTGTACCGGTGGCTGCGGAGCGGTATACCAGACCACCACAAACCCGGTAATAGCAACCGGCGACGGCGAAGCAATGGTATACAGAGCCAAAGGAACGGTACAGGACATGGAGTTCGTACAGTTCCACCCTACTTCCCTTTATCATCCGGGGGAGACACACCCGGCATACCTCATCACAGAGGCGATGCGTGGATATGGCGGCATACTGCGCTTGCCTGACGGAAAGTCATTCATGGAGAAATACGACAAACGCCTGAGCCTTGCTCCTCGCGACATCGTGGCTCGTGCCATAGACAAGGAGATGAAGATTCACGGCATCGACCATGTTTGTCTTGACGTGACCCACAAGAACCCGGAGGAGACAAAGCATCATTTCCCGAATATATACAAGAAATGTCTGAGCATCGGTATCGACATAACAAAAGAGTATATTCCTGTTCGCCCGGCAGCCCATTATATGTGCGGAGGAATAAAGGTGGATCTGAACGGCGAGTCAAGCATCAAGCGTCTTTATGCCATCGGCGAATGCTCATGCACTGGTCTACATGGCGGAAACCGCTTGGCAAGCAATTCCCTGATAGAGGCTGTTGTATATGCCGACGCTGCGGCTAAACACAGTCTTGCACATATTGGAGAATACGACTTCAACACCCGTGTTCCGGAGTGGGACGACGAGGGAACGATGACCAACGAAGAGAAAGTGCTCATCACACAGAGCGTGAAAGAAGTGGGACAGATAATGAGCAACTATGTAGGTATCGTGCGCAGCGACCTGCGTCTGAAGCGTGCATGGGACCGCCTTGACCTTCTATATGAGGAGACAGAGTCGCTCTTCAAACGTGTAAAGGCAAGCAAGGACATCTGTGAACTCCGTAACATGATTAACGTTGGATATCTTATCACCCGACAGGCTATTGAACGTAAGGAATGTCGTGGTCTGCACTATACGATAGACTATCCGCTACATGCCTACGACAAGGAGTAGACCTTGCGGTGCCAATCGGCGCAATTAGCAAGACAACAAGACAAGCCCTTAAAGTCGCCAAAACAAGGCAACTTTAAGGGCTTTTTGCATAAAACGAGACGAAAATGTTAAAATACAGTTGCAAAACACGTTATTTAATTAAACTTTGCAACACATGTTAAATCTTATTCGTATATTTGTGGTAAAAATATTAATTTTTATAAATATACAAGTCTTCAATTATGAGAAAACATCTAAAGCATTTCCTTCTCGTAGCAGTATTGGCAATTGCCGGTACAGTTACCGCTGTGGCACAGTCCACACTGAGAGGTAAGGTAGTGGATGCGGAAACTGGAGAGCCATTGATTGGCGCTACCATTTCCGTAAACGGAGTAAACGCCGCAACAGACATCGATGGTGTCTTCGTCGTAAAAGGTGTGAAGCCAGACGCTTCGGTTTCCGTTCAGTACATCGGATTCAAGACAAAGAGCGTGAAAGCCTCTCCGAGAAGCAGAGGCGAGCTCGGAACAATCAGACTCGAGACTGACGGAAGAACTCTTAGCGACGTTATCGTAACATCACAGATTGCCGTGGCACGCAAGACTCCTGTGGCTGTATCATCAGTTCCTTTGTCATTCATCGAAGAGAAGATCGGTACTCAGGAATTCCCTGAAATCCTCAAGTCTACTCCTGGTGTTCATGCAAACAAAGAGGGCGGTGGCTATGGCGACTCTGAAATCTACATGCGTGGCTTTGACAACACCAACATTGCCGTGATGGTTAATGGTGTGCCTATGAACGACATGGAGAACCAGAACGTATATTGGTCTAACTGGGCTGGTCTGACCGATGTTACTCGTACTATGCAGACCCAGCGCGGTCTTGGTGCTTCCAAGGTATCAGCTCCTTCGGTAGGTGGTACTATCAACATCATTACAAAGAGCCTCGAAGCAAAGAAGGGCGGCTCTATATATTATGGTATGGGAAACGACAACATGAATAAAGTAATGTTTACCGTTTCTACTGGAATGTCGAAGAGCGGATGGGCAATGACGCTCCTCGGTTCAAAGACATGGGGTAACGGATATGCACAGGGTACAGACTTTACAGGCTACACATACTTCCTTAACATCTCCAAGCGTCTGAACGACAACCATCAGCTCTCATTCACAGCCTTCGGCGCTCCACAGGAGCACTATCAGCGCAAGGGTGCTCTGACTCTCGCTGACTGGAAGATGACCGAACAGGTATGGGGCATCACAGACCATAAATACAACTCTTCTTACGGTTTCGACAAGAACGGACAGCGCAAGACCGCTGAATATAACGTTTACCACAAGCCTCAGTTCAGCCTTAACCACCAGTGGCAGATAAACGAGAAGTCATCTTTGAGCACCGTGCTCTATATGTCTATCGGTCGTGGCTACGGATACAGCGGACAGGGAAACAGCACTTACGGATATTCTTACACAGACTGGTATGGAGCTAACTACGGTGTGCTGCAGACAAAATACCGCAATGCTGACGGTACATTCAACTACGGAATGATTCAGGACATCAATGAACAGAGCGAACATGGTTCTATGCTGGTTATGGGCAAACTGAAGAACTACCACAACTGGTATGGTCTCGTTTCTACATACAACACCAAGATCGGAAAGAACTTCGACTTCTATGGCGGTATCGACTTCCGCGCTTATAAGGGTGTACACACCAACGAAATCCTTGACCTATATAATGGTAAGTATTATATCGACTCTTCACGCAAGAATGCAAAGGCTGCAAACAACGTAAATGCTTCTAACCCTGACTGGGTGAACGAGAAGCTCGGCGTGGGTGATGTTATGTATCGCGACTATGACGGTCACGTTGTTCAGGAAGGTGCTTTCTTCCAGACCGAATATACCAACAACGACCTTTCTGCCTTCATCGCAGGTTCTCTCTCAAATACTTGCTACTGGCGTTATGACCGTCTGTACTACGACAAAGAACATGCTGAGTCTGACACCAAGAACTACCTCGGTGGAACAATCAAGGGTGGTGCCAACTACAACATCAACGAGAATCATAACGTATTCTTCAATGCTGGATTCATCAGCCGCGCTCCAAGATTCAGCACTGGTGTGTTCCTCACATCTTCAACAAGCAACGTCATAAACCCAGATGCCAAGAACGAGAAAGTTGTATCTGTAGAAGTTGGCTACGGCTATCGCCTCAAATGGTTGCAGGTTGACCTGAACGCTTATTGGACAAAATGGATTGACAAGACAATGGCAAAGTCTGTTTCCGTAGGTGCAAACCAGGTTGACGGATACATCAACATGACTGGCGTAAATGCCCGCCACCAGGGTATTGAACTTGAGGTAAAGGCAAGCCCTCTCTATTGGCTCGACCTTACCGGAATGTTCTCTATCGGCGACTGGCAGTGGGACAGCAACGCAAAGGGTTATGTATATGACGCTAACGGACAGCCGCTTACTAAGGATGGCGAGATAGCAAGCGGTGTGACAGCAGAAGACCATCAGTGGGCTGCCATCAAACTGAAGGGCATCCGTGTGGGAGGCTCTGCACAGACTACTGCCGCTCTCGGAGCAACAGCAAAGATTGGCAAGCAGATTCGTATCGGCGCTGACTGGACACTGTATGCACGCAACTATGCTTACTATCAGATAGACAAGAATAATCTCTCGCTTGGTAAGGAGACAACAGTGGCTGACCCTTGGAAAGCTCCTACAGCATGCCAGGTTGACATTAATGCATCTTACAAGTTCAAGATTGCAGGAATGAACGCTACTATATCTGGAAACGTGAACAACCTGTTCGACTATCAGTATCTGGGCAAGGTATGGAATCCACGCTCTGGTGCTGCCAACAAGGACAACGTATACGGATTCTATGCTTTCGGACGCACATTCAGCACAAGGCTGAAAGTTAATTTCTAATCACACCTTATTAATATAAACAAGACATAAGATTATGAAAAAGATATATTTATTGTCGGCTGTTGCTCTCATGGGGCTGGCTTCGTGCAACGACTTTGACGACCAGTTCCACCTTGGCAACCAGATTGGCGACAAGAAGGAAGCTACAATAGAGCTTACCGATGCCGACTACGCTTCGATATCAAATCTTGCTACGAACAAGGCTCTTGCAGCAGAACTTGACAAAAGTATTACCGATGGCACTACGCCGTATACCGATGCTCTGAAAGCTCTGAAAGACACCAAGTCTTTTGGAACACTGATTACTGCTGACCAGTTCCTACCGGCTTTCATTCAGGACAAATATCCTGAGGCTGACCTTGGCTCTAAGTTCAAGGTTACATACAATGAGTATTGCGGCAAGTCTGAATATCTCAAAGACTTCAACTCTCTCATCGGAGAGGTGACTCTGTCTGCTGACGACTACAACACAGCATGGGAAGGCAAGTCTACTGCCACTTATCTCACTCCTGCTACAATAGGCAAGATGTCTGCGGTGCTTGATGAAAGACTGCCGGATGCTGAAGAGGGCAACACCGTTGTCGTAAACTATGCTTACTCTGACTTTGAACCTGCCGGAGGCGGTACGGAAACACCTTCTGACGGTACGACAAAGATTGCCGACGTCATCGCTAATACTGATGGCGGAGAATATGCCGTAAAGGGTATCGTTTGCGCTACATACAGAACTGGTTTCCTGCTTAAAGACAACACCGGCTACATCCTTGTCTATAAATCAAGCAATGTGAACATCGGTGACGAAGTGAAGGTTACAGGTACAACAACCCAGTATGGCGGTCTGATGCAGTTCCCTGCAAAGAACACAGAGCTGACAATTGAGGTGACAAAGGCTGGCAAGGAGCCTAACTTCAAGCATCCTACTCCAAAGGCTCTTGCTGCTGCTGATTTCGAGGCTTACTCTCTGAATCCTTATGTGGCTTATGTTACATATCAGGGAAAACTCTCAATCACTACAAACTCTAAGGGCAACAAATACTATAACGTAACAATCAGCGGAACAGAAAAGCAGGGTAGCCTTGCCAATGTGCCGGACGGACTGGTTGACGAGAGCCTTAGCGGAAAGGACATCGTGGTATACGGATATGCGATAGGTGCTACCGGCACTGACGGAAAATATCTCAACACTATGGTGACAAGCGTTGCAGAGGCTTCTTCTGCAGCAAAGAGGAATGTAATGCGTGCAGCAGCAAACGGTGGAGCCAACAAGGCTGCCGTATATAAATATGACGGTTCTAAATGGAAGATATACTCTACCGACGGAGCTAAGGTTATCGCTGCACAGCCAGAGTGGTACTCTCTTATCGGTTCGAACACCATTTCTAAGCCTGCCAACTACTTCCCTACTCTTCTGCAGCGCGAATATCCGTTTGCAGCAGACGGACAGAAGGTTGCCGTGGCTTACCGCAAGGCGGCTTCTACAATGGCTGTAGTGGAATACACATATAGCGCAACTGACGGTTGGGCTGCATCTAAGGAGTACAAGAAGGAGACTACTACATTCTCAAAGACAGAGAATGGCATTGAGGCACGCATCAGCGTTTACATCAACGAATCTCTGCTTGGAAACGAAGGCGGATTCAAGATCTACAACGTTGAGCTCGGCGCACTGTCATACGTATGGCAGAACACTACAGGCTATGGATGGAAGGCATCTGCACACACCGACAAGAACTATGCTTCGGAGAGCTGGGTTGTCTCACCTGCAATAAACTTCAAGAAGGCCGAGAAACCGGAATTGGTATTTGACGAGGCTATGAACTTCCTGAGCGGCAACAACCGCGAAGACTTCATCAGCGTAAGGGTTTCTACTGACTTTGACGGCGAGAATGTTGCAGCTGCAACATGGGAAACACTCAATGTAAAGAGTGGTGTCGATGGTTCTTCATGGACATTCTACACCATTGAGCCTATCTCTCTCGCACAGTATGTAGGCAAGAACATCCACATCGCCTTTGTATACAAGAGCACCGATGAGATTGCTCCTACATACGAGTTCAAGAACTTCATCGTAAGAGAAGAAGGAGCAACAGCTGAATAAGTCTATATTCCGACATCAATAGAGATCGAGTAGGAGGTAAACACTAATCATAGGTGTTTATCTCCTATTTTCGTTTTCCGACCTCTCACACTGCCGTACATACAGTTTCGCATACGGCGGTTCCTAAAGAAACATCTTCTTTATTTATACAAGACTCCTGTCTGCAAAATAACACAACATGGGAGATGGAATCAAAAAACCCATGATTTTGTCCCCAAAAGTCATAGACTTACCACTCAAAAGTCATAGACTTACTACTCAAAAGTCATAGACTTACTACTCAAAAGTCATAGACTTCTAAAGAATCAAAACCAAATCGGGCATTAGGGTTAAGAAGAAAAAAACGGATTTGCAAGACGTGACATCTGCAAATCCGTTTCCTTTTTAATTTATCGTATGATGTTCAATATACTTATTCAGCACGGAAGTTTACCAAATCCTCAGCAATGAAACTCTTCACATAGCAGCTGTGACCGATAACCTCTTCCTCAGCATGGCGAACATAAACCTGTGCGCTCTTGGCAAACAACTCAGGAGCAGCAGTAGCGTCACTAATAATAAGCAGAGACATAAGAATGTCTGCTGTCATATCATACAAACGACGGGCGAGGAAGTCCTGAACCTCCTGGTTCTCAGACTGCTTGACATACTCAAGAGACTGCTCGTAAAGCTCTATCATCTTCTGAATACGAATCTGCAGCGGCTTCAATTCTTCAGCAACCTCCTTGGCAATCATCTCCTTCATGATAGTGAGATATGTGCCGTTGGTAATATAGCGGATAGCAGCAACAACCTGAAGCTGAGTAGTACCCTCATAGATAGAGAAGATACGAGCATCACGATACAGACGCTGACACTTGTATTCCATAATGAAACCGGAACCTCCATGAACCTGAATACAGTCGTAAGCATTCTGGTTTGCATACTCCGAGTTCATTCCCTTTGCTATTGGAGTGAAGGCATCAGCAAGACGAGCATACTTCTTCTGCTCCTGACGCTCCTCAGGAGTAAGCTTACGCTCACGGGCTATATCATCGAGAGCCTTGTAGATATCCACATAACGGGCTGTCTGATACAAAATGCTACGGCCGGCATCGAGCTTAGCCTTGATTTTGGCAATCATGTCGTATACGGCAGGGAAGTTGATGATAGCTTCACCAAACTGCTTACGCTCACGAGCATAAGCGATAGCCTCGTTATAGGCAGCCTGGCTGACTCCTACAGACTGTGCTGCAATACCAAGACGGGCACCGTTCATCAACGCCATCACATATTTGATAAGACCCATTCGAGTACTTCCGCAAAGCTCAGCCTTGGCATTCTTATACACAAGCTCGCAGGTTGGAGAACCATGAATACCAAGTTTGTTCTCTATATGACGAACCGTCACACCACCCTGATTCTTGTCGTAGATAAACATTGAAAGTCCACGGCCGTCATGTGTGCCAACCTCTGAACGTGCAAGTACAAGGTGGATGTCAGAGTCGCCATTGGTGATAAAACGCTTTACACCGTTCAGCAACCAGCATCCCTCTTCCTCGCTGTATGTTGCCTTCAGCATGACACGCTGCAAGTCAGAACCGGCATCCGGCTCTGTCAGGTCCATACTCATTGTCTCACCGGCACAGACACGTGGAATATACTTCTGGCGCTGCTCCTCGCTACCGAACTCATAAAGAGTCTCTATACAGTCCTGCAAGCTCCATATATTCTGGAAACCGGCATCGGCAGTAGCGACAATCTCTGAAGCCATGGAATAAGGAGTGATAGGCATATTCAGACCGCCGTAGCGACGTGGCATTGATATTCCCCACAGTCCGGCTTTGCGAGTAGCCTCGATATTCTCGTAAGTCTTGGAAGCATAGTGCATGCGTCCCTCAACGAGGTGCGGACCTTCAAGGTCAACCTCTTCGCTGTTAGGCTCAAGGATATTAGCAGCGATATCGCCTGTTATGTCGAGCACACGCTTATAGTTTTCGATAGCATCATCAAAATCTACAGGAGCATCCTCATACTTATCTTTATCTTCGAAGTTGCGCTCTTTAAGCTCAACGACTCTTTTCATTTCCGGGTGATTCAGATAGAAATCAAACTCCGGGTGGTCAGTATAATAGTTAGCCATTTCTTTACTTAGAGTTTTGCTTATAATACTTAATCAATTTTGGTACTACCTCTTCAACCGTGCCGTTGATGACATAGTCGGCAATTTTGTTGATAGGAGCCTCCGGATCGGAGTTTATAGAGATGATGATACCAGAATCCTGCATACCAGCGATGTGCTGGATCTGTCCTGAGATACCACATGCGATATAAACCTTCGGATGAACGGTAACACCGGTCTGTCCGATCTGACGGTCGTGGTCTACCCATCCAGCATCCACTGCCGCACGGCTTGCACCTACCTCGCCATGAAGTTCCTTTGCCAGCTGGAAGAGCTGGTCGAAGCCTTCCTTGCTACCTACGCCATAGCCACCAGCCACAACGATTGGAGCACCCTTCAGGTTATGCTTGGCAGCCTCTACATGGCGGTCGATAACCTTCACCACATAGTCGGTAGAAGGAACATACTTGGCAACATCCATGTAAGCCACTTCCTTCTTTGCCTCTCCTTCATAAAGAGCCTTCTGCATCACACCGCTACGTACTGTTGCCATCTGTGGACGATGGTCTGGGTTTACAATAGTGGCAACGATGTTTCCTCCGAATGCCGGACGAATCTGATAAAGCAAGTTGTCATAGTGTGCACCAGTCTTCTTGTCGTCGTAGTCACCGATTTCGAGTTGAGTACAGTCTGCTGTCAGTCCGCTTGTCAATGATGAAGACACTCTTGGACCGAGGTCACGTCCTATAACCGTAGCACCCATCAGACAGATTTGTGGCTTCTCCTCTTTAAAGAGGTTAACCAAAATATCCGTGTGAGGAGCTGAAGTATAAGGGAACAGTCCCTCTGCATCAAAAACGAAAAGTTTGTCAACTCCATAAGGAAGAATCTGATCCTCCACCTTACCCTTGATGCCTGTTCCAGCCACAATGGCATGAAGCTCAACGCCAAGTTGGTTGGCGAGTTTGCGTCCCTTGGTAAGCAACTCCTGAGAAACCTCCGCAACAGTGGTGTTCTCTATCTCGCAATATACAAATACGTTGTTCATCTTTATCCAATAATCTTTTCGTCCAACAATTCCTTTACCAATCCCTCGATATCGGCATCAGCAGCTGTGAGCGTCTTGCTCTCTTTAGCCTGGAACACGATATTCTTCACTGCCTTTACCTTTGTTGGAGAGCCAGCCAGTCCACACTGCTCTGGGTCGCCGTCAACATCAGCCACAGACCACTGGTTGAGTGTCAGGTATGGACGCTTCTCATAAAGTTCAGCATAAGGCATGTCGGCAGTACGCTCCAATGGAACATTGGCACGCTTGTATTTCATAACGAGCTTTGCATTGCAAGGACGACATGGGGCAGCACTTCCGTTAACGGTAATGACGATAGGCATCGGAGCCTCAACAGTCTCCACACCACCGTCAATATGACGACGGATGGTAAGCACGCCATTCTCACATTTCTCTATCTCTTCGGCATAAGTCACCTGTGAGAGTCCGAGCTTCTGAGCCACCTGCGGACCCACCTGCGCTGTATCTCCATCGATAGCCTGACGACCGCCGATTACAACATCCGCACCACCAATCTTCTTTATGGCAGTGGCAAGAGCATATGAAGTAGCGAGGGTGTCGGCACCTGCAAATAATCGGTCGGTAAGCAGCCATCCGGTGTCAGCTCCGCGGTAAAGTCCCTGACGGATAATCTCTGCTGCACGTGGAGGGCCCATGGTCAGTATTCCAACTGTAGATCCAGGATTCTGTTCCTTTAAACGCAACGCCTGCTCAAGGGCGTTCAAATCTTCTGGATTGAAAATTGCAGGCAAAGCAGCACGGTTCACAGTGCCTTCCGCTGTCATGGCGTCTTTACCCACATTACGTGTGTCTGGTACCTGCTTGGCAAGTACGATGATTTTTAAACCCATATTTCTTTAATTATGTTATGTGAAATTCATTGTATACATTGGGACAAAAATACTACTTTTTTGGCTGTTGACAAAGAAAAGTGTGAAAAAGCTAACCTTTTTTATTCTGTTTTTTATATAATACAACTATAACAGTACCGTATTTGCATAAATACAAATCACTTTGCGCACGGTGCTTTTCCAAAAGAAAAAAAACAAATTGTCAAAATAATGCTAAAATATTTGGGGCATGCCAAGTTAATTAGTATATTTGCCCCGTTAATGATCTAACACTAATAACATTTTAACACTATTACTATGAACAGCGAGGAGCTTATACTTAATGCTAACGATGTAGTAGCCTATTTACAGAAGCCTGCATCTGAGTTCACAAAAGCAGATATTATCAACTACATCCGTAATAATGAAATACGGATGGTCAACTTCATGTATCCAGGAGGTGACGGCAAGCTGAAGACCCTGAATTTCGTTATAAACAGTCTCAGCTATCTTGACACTATCCTTACATGCGGTGAGCGTGTAGACGGTTCAAGTCTATTCTCTTTCATCAGTGCAAGCAGCAGCGACCTTTATGTGGTTCCAAGATTCCGCACTGCATTCAAAGACCCATTCAACGAGATTCCTACACTCTGTATGCTCGCCTCTTTCTTTGACAAAGACGGTAAGCCATTAGAGAGCGCACCGGAAAGAACCTTGGCGAAAGCGACACAAGCCTTCAGAGAGGTTACAAACATGGAGTTCCATGCAATGGGCGAACTTGAATATTACGTGATAACACCAGACAACGGACAATTCCCGGCTGTAGACCAGAAGGGCTATCACGAGTCTGCTCCGTATGCCAAGACAACGGAATTCAGAACAATGTGTATGGACTATATTGCACGTGCTGGCGGTCAGATTAAATACGGACACTCTGAGGTGGGCAACTTCAGCATGGACGGCAAGGTTTACGAACAGGGAGAGATTGAATTCCTTCCAATAGCTGCCGAGGAAAGTGCTGACCAGCTGATGATTGCAAAGTGGGTTATCAGAAATCTCGCATACAAGATGGGACTCGACGTAACCTTCGCTCCAAAGATTACTACAGGCAAGGCTGGTTCTGGTCTGCACATCCACATGAGAATAATGAAGGACGGCAAGAACATGATGACCAATGGCGGAAAGCTGAGCGAACAGGCTCGCACCATGATTGCAGGAATGATGGACGTTGCTCCGGCTATTACTGCCTTCGGCAACAAGAACCCTACTTCATACTTCCGTCTGGTTCCTCATCAGGAGGCTCCTACAAATGTATGCTGGGGCGACTGCAACCGTTCTGTACTCGTAAGAGTACCACTCGGATGGACTTCAAATATGGACATGTGTCATGAAGCTAATCCTCTTGATGTAGCTGCCAATTACGACACTTCGCTCAAGCAGACTGTGGAGATGCGTTCTCCAGACGGTTCCGCCGATATATATCAGCTTATCGCTGGTCTCTGCGTTGCTTGCCGTCATGGTTTCGAAATGAAAGACGCACTTGAAGTTACAGACAAGACTTATGTCAACTATAACATCCACGATGCAGAAAACGCTGACCGCGTAGCAGCATTGAAGCAGTTGCCAGACAGCTGTGCGGCTTCTGCTGAATGCCTTGAGAAATACAGAAAGGTATTTGAGGAACACGGAGTATTCAGCCCTGCAATGATTGACGGTATAATCAACCAGCTGAAGACATTCAACGACAGTACTCTGCGCCAGGACATCGAAAACAACAACGAGGAAATACAGAAGCTCGTTACACAGTACTTCCACTGCGGATAAAAGCATACTGAAGGATTCTTTATAGATTACCTCATAAAATCTACATCCAAAGCCCGTGTCAAGACTATGACACGGGCTTTTTTTATGCGTTATATAAATTTAAATAGGTGAAATCTTGCATCATTATAAAATAATACATAACTTTGCAAAGTCGATGTTACAATTAGTGAGAAACAGAATAAATAAGCATATAACAAAGTGATTTAATAACGATTACTAACTAAAACAATAAAATAAAAAAATGACAACTTTAACAATGTTTATTGTTGCGGTCTTCGTCATCGGCT
>URLQ01000059.1 GCA_900548745.1 uncultured Prevotella sp. | reverse complement strand
CTCACAAGGTTGTTGATCTGATCAAGATCATGAAGAAGCACAATGGCTAATCACTAAGCTGAACAGCTATTGTATGAAATATAAGGTCGCCCGGCAATGCCGGACGGCCTTTTTGCATTTTATAACCACACGGAAAGCAAAAATATCCGACGGATACTCGGATAATCAGATAATAATTGCTAAATTTGCCATCGAAATATATCATACAGTAAAAAACATAACAAGAAAAACATATTGAAATGATGCCAATGATAACCATTCTCGGACCTACGGCAAGCGGAAAAACCGACATCGCCGCACACCTCGCAGCAAGAATCGACGCGGAAATAATCAGCGCTGACTCAAGGCAGGTGTACCGACGCATGGATATCGGAACAGGAAAAGACCTCGACGACTACTGCGTGGACGGAAAGAACATACCGTATCATCTCATCGACATCGTGGAGCCAGGAACGAAATACAACCTCTTTGAATACCAGCGCGACTTCCTCGAAGCATACAATGACGTGAGGGAGAGAGGAAAAGAAGTGATACTGTGTGGAGGAACAGGACTCTATATAGAGTCCGTGCTCAAGGGATATAGACTCATACCCGTAGAGGAAAACAAGGAACTGAGGAAGAGTCTCGAAGGGAAAAACCTGCTCGAACTCACAGAAATACTGGAAAGGCTCAAAAGCGAAAACTGCTCCAATATGCACAACATAACGGATGTGGACACCACAAAAAGAGCTATCAGGGCGATAGAAATTGAAACGGCATACAGGAAGGCACCCGTGGAGGAAAGGACATTCCCGAAGATCGACACGCTGATAATAGGGGTGGGAATCGACAGGGAGATGCGCAGACGGAAGATATCGAAACGACTCAGACAACGACTCGACAACGGAATGGTGGAAGAAGTGGAAGGACTGCTCGAAGACGGTATACCGGCGGAAGACCTCATATACTACGGACTCGAATACAAATTCCTGACAGAATACATCACCGGAAAACTCACATACGAGGAAATGGTACATTCGCTCGAGATTGCCATACACCAGTTTGCCAAAAGGCAGATGACATGGTTCAGGGGAATGGAGAGAAGAGGATTCCACATCAACTGGATTGACGCGGCACAGGACATGGACACCAAAGTCAACACCATAATGGATTTAATAGCCTCAAGGAAGGCTGACGGAATATAGAAACATCAGAACAAAACCGAAAGGATATATATTATGACACAGCAAACACGGTGGGGCATACTGTATTGCCCGAAGAACAGCATGGTTTGCGGACCGGCACGCAAATGGGACAAAATAGAGAAATGCCTGAAGGCAAACGGAGTGGACTACGACTTCGTGCAGAGCGAAAATAGCGGAAGCGTTGTGCGGCTTGTCAATATGATGATAAGCAATGGCTATAAGACGATTATAGTGGTCGGAGGAGACTCGGCATTGAACGATGCCGTGAACTGCCTCATGGATACCGACAAGCAGACAAGAGAGTCCATAGCGCTGGGAGTGATACCGAACGGACTGATGAACGACTTCTCACACTACTGGGGATTCGACGAGGGAGAGGTGGAACAGACCGTGAAATGGCTCAAGGAGAGAAGAATTAGAAAGGTGGACCTCGGATGCGTGAGATATACAAACAAAAAGGGGGAAAAGTGTCACCGCTATTTCCTGAACTGTGTGAACATCGGACTGCTTTCTGCTATAATGAACCTGAGAAACCAGACAAGAAGACTGTTCGGGTCAAGAACGCTCTCGTTCTTCTTCTCTATGGTGCTGATGATTTTCCAGAGGTTGGAATACAAGATGCACCTGAAGATAAACGACGAGGTGGTGAAGCGAAGAGTGATGACCGTATGCGTGGGAAATGCACAGGGATACGGACAGACACCGAATGCCGTGCCTTACAACGGGCTGCTCGATGTGTCGGTGGTCTATCATCCGGGCATGATGCAGCTGATAGAAGGCTTCTACCTGCTCATTACAGGCAAGTTCCTGAACCACAAGAACGTGCATCCGTACCGCACAAGAAAGGTGAGCGTGTTTGATGCTTCGCATGCAATGGTGTCGGTGGACGGAAGACTGATGAAGACTCCCGTAGGGGAGTTCAGCATAGAGGTTGAGCAGGAGGTGATAAACTTCCTTATACTGGAGTAGGAGAGAGGTTTCTCGCTTATGTAGCGGGATATCTGTGCTTTAAGGGAGAATGTGTGTTTTCCGGAAGAGAGGGTTATCCGTTTTCGGATATCCTCTTCAGTTCTTCCTCGTTGATAAGCTTTATCTTCCAGCCGTCGATGGCAATGATCTTGTCGGTAGCAAAGGCGGAAAGAGTACGGATGGCATTGCTCGTGGTCATGTTAGACATGTTGGCAAGCTCCTCACGGCTGAGATAGATGCTCAGCGTGTATCCGTCTTCTTCAAGGCCATAGCTGTTTTTCAGCGTGATAAGGGATTCGGCAAGACGTCCGCGGATATGCTTCTGAGTGAGGCTTACGGTGCGGCTGTCGGCTTTGCCGAGCTCTATGGCAAGCTGCTTTATCAGTTTGCGGCATACCTGGATGTTGGTGTGAAGAAGCTTGTCGATGATGGTCATCGGCACGGAGGCAACAACGGAATGGCCAAACGAGAGGGCGGACGTGAGATAGTCGTCGTTGGCGAAATACGCCCTGAAGCTGAAAATCTCGGAAGGAACGATGGTGCGCAGAATCTGGTCGCGCCCCGTAACACCGCTCTTGCATATCTTTACCTTTCCGCTGATGAGCCATTTGATGCACTTGGGAATTTCCAGTTCCTTGTAGATGTATTCGTTTTTCTGGAATTCTTCAATCGTGAGGTGTTCTGAAATCTCTTTCCTTTCGTCTTCCGTGAGCGTATCCCACATTCCAAAAATAATTTCTTCCGCCTTTCTCCTTATATCTGGATCTGTATTTGTCATTGTTGCTTAATACAATCTTTTCCTTGTGTATAAATAATCTGTTGTACCTATTGTGTGTGCAAAATTACAAAGATTATTTCTGAAAAATGACAAATCTGGCATATTTTATGTTTTATAACATGATATTTTCGGTTTCTATAAAAAAAATTAGTGTAATATTTTGCCTTTTTGCAGAATATTGTTATTTTTGAAGTGCCAAACGATTGTACTGATGAAAACACCAGCCGTTGTTGGTAATAAAACAAACAGATATTAACATAACCACCTTAATAGAATATTATGAGTTATCTTCGATTTGAAAGAAGTGTGATGACCAATTTGGAAGAATCTCTATCAAGGGAGCTACTACGCACAAACAGATCAGGAGCATATGCTTGTTCTACGATAGTTGACTGCAATACACGCAAGTATCATGGTCTGCTGGTTGTCCCCGTGCCGGAAATGGATACGGATAATCATGTGCTTCTTTCCTCATTGGACGTTACTGTGGTCCAGCATGGAGCCGAATTCAACCTCGGACTCCATAAGTATGCAGGTAACAACTACAGTCCCAATGGACACAAGTACATCAGGGAATTCAACTGCGACAGCGTACCTACAACAATTTACAGGGTGGGCGGTGTTATATTGAAAAAGGAAGTCGTGTTCCAGCATTATGAGGACAGGGTTCTGGTAAGATATACATTGCTCGATGCACATAGCGTGACGACACTGCGCTTCAAGCCCTTTATGGCATTCAGAAGCGTAAGGCAGTTCACACATGAGAACTCCACGGCAAATAGGGATTTTCAGGTCGTGGACAATGGTATAAAGACACAGATGTACAATGGCTATCCGTATCTCTATATGCAGTTCAGCAAGGAAAATGAGTTCATCTTCCATCCTGATTGGTACAGAGGCATCGAATATATCAAAGAGCAGGAGAGAGGGTACGACTCGCATGAGGACCTCTACGTGCCCGGATATTTCGAGATGGACATAAAGAAAGGCGAAAGCATCGTGTTCTCCGCTTCCACTTCGGAAATAAAGACTAACGGACTGGCAAGTCTTTTCCAGAAGGAAGTTGACAACCGTGCACCACGCGACAACTTCTTCCACTGCCTCGTGAATGCGGCACACCAGTTCCACAACAAGAAGAATGGGTCGGAATATTATCTGCTCTCCGGTTATCCGTGGTTCAAGAGCAGGGCAAGAGACACCTTCGTGTCATTGCCGGGACTCACACTGTGTATCGACGAGCAGGAGTATTTCGAGAAAGTAATGCACACGGCAGAGAAAGGCTACCGCGAGTTTATGGCAGGAAAGCCTGTGACGATAGACCTCAGCGAGATTGACCAGCCTGACGTGCCGTTGTGGGCAATATGGGCAATGCAGCAATATGCAAAGACCGTGGGCGAAGAGAAATGCGTGAAGAAATACGGAAAGTTCCTCACCGACATCATGCACTTCATATTGAACGGCAAGCATCCGTATCTGAGACTTGACGACAACAACATGCTGTATGTGGACGGAAAGGGAAAAGTGATGACATGGATGAACTCCACCGTCAACGGGAGACCTGTCACACCACGAAGCGGATATATCGTAGAGGTGAATTCGCTATGGTACAACGCCCTCCTCTTCTCTGCAAGAATGGCTGCCGTGAACAACGATACAGAGGTGCAGGAGAAATTCGAAAAGAGAGCGGATGCATGCAAGCAGTCTTTCCTGAATACTTTCCTCAACGATTATGGCTATCTCTTTGATTACGTGGACGGTAATATGATGGATTGGAGTGTTCGTCCGAACATGATATTCGCTGCGGCTCTCGACTATTCGCCTCTGTCGCAGAAACAACGCAAGTCGGTGCTTGACTTTTGTACAAGGGAACTACTCACACCGAAGGGACTGCGCACGCTTTCACCGAAGAGCGGCGGATACAACCCGATATGCGCAGGACCGCAGATGCAGAGAGACCTCGCTTACCATCAGGGCACGGCATGGCCGTGGCTCGGCGGATTCTATATGGAAGCGTGTCTGAAGATATACAGACGTACACGACTGAGCTTCATAGAACGTCAGATGGTGGGATATGAGGACGAGATGCAGACCAACTGCCTTGCCACCCTGCCGGAGATGTTTGACGGCAACCCGCCGTTCAAGGCAAGAGGAGCCATATCATTCGCAATGAATGTGGGAGAGACATTGCGAACTCTGAACCTTTTGGAAAAATACACATATATAATATAAATAAGGAGGACACAGAATGAAAGTTTTAATGTTTGGCTGGGAGTATCCTCCTCATGTATATGGTGGACTTGCAACAGCGAATTTCGGAATTACACAGGGACTGCATGCGCAAGGGGACGTTGATATAACCTTGTGTCTGCCGAAACCTTTCGGTGATGAAGATCACTCTGCCGCTAAGATAGTGGCTATGAATTGTGTGCCTATTGCATGGCGTAATGTTGACTATGACTATGTGAAGAACAGAATTGGCAACGTGATGGACCCTGACTATTATTTCCGTCTGCGTGACCATCTGTACGCTGATTTCAACTATATGTATGTCAACGACCTCGGATGCATGGACTTTGCTGGAGGATATCCTTCAAATCTGCATGACGAGATAAACAACTATTCCATCATTGCTGGAGTGGTTGCACGTACTGAGGAGTTTGACATAATCCACGCACACGACTGGCTGACCTATCCGGCAGGAATACACGCAAAGAGAGTAAGCGGAAAGCCTTTGTGCATACATGTGCACGCTACAGACTTCGACAGAAGCCGCGGAAATGTAAACCCTACCGTTTATTCGATAGAGAAGGACGGTATGGATAATGCTGACTGCATCATGTGCGTGTCGGAACTGACAAGACAGACCGTCATCAACCAGTATCACCAAGACCCGCGCAAATGCTTCGCAATGCACAATGCCGTGTATCCTCTGAGACAGGAACTGCAGGATATTCCACGACCTGACCATACGAACAAGGAGAAGGTGGTTACCTTCCTCGGACGACTGACTATGCAGAAAGGACCGGAATACTTCGTTGAGGCTGCAAACATGGTGCTGCACAGAACGAGAAACGTACGCTTCTGTATGGCTGGAAGCGGCGATATGATGGACCAGATGATATATCTCGCTGCAGAAAGAGGAATAGCCGACAGATTCCACTTCCCTGGTTTCATGAGGGGAAAAGAGGTTTACGAATGTCTGAAGGACTCAGATGTTTACGTCATGCCGTCTGTGAGCGAGCCGTTCGGAATATCGCCACTTGAGGCTATGCAGTGCGGTACGCCTACCATCATATCAAAGCAGAGCGGTTGCGGGGAAATTCTTACCAACTGTATGAAGGTGGACTACTGGGATATTCATGCCCTGGCTGATGCCATATACTCTATCTGTCATAACGACAGCCTATTCCATTATCTGCAGGAGGAAGGCAAGAAAGAGGTTGACCAGATTACATGGGAGAAGGTGGGACTGAGAATACGGAAACTGTATGACCAGCTGCTTTCGAAATAGAGAATAATACCTTTACATGAACAATAATATAAAATCTAAATAAGATGAAAACAATTTGCTTGTATTTTGAAATACACCAGATAATACACCTGAAGAGGTATTGCTTCTTCGACATCGGCACTGACCATTATTACTATGATGACTACGAGAATGACCGCACTATCGGAGACATAGCGGAACGCTCGTATATGCCGGCACTGAATGCCTTCCTGGAGATGATCAAGGAGCATGGAGACTATTTCAAGGTTGCCTTCTCGTTGTCGGGAGTAGGCATCGAACAGCTGGAGATGCATGCACCGCAGGTGCTTGCTAAGCTGCAGGAGCTGAATGATACGGGATGTGTGGAATTCCTTGCAGAACCGTATTCTCACGGACTCTCATCGCTTGCAAACGAGGAATGTTTCATTGCCGACGTGAAGAAGCAGATGGCTAAGATGGAGGAATACTTCGGAAAGAAACCGACCGTGTTGCGTAATTCATCGCTTATATACAGTGATGAAATAGGTAATTTGGCTGCCTCTATGGGATTCAAGGGTATGCTGACGGAAGGTGCAAAGCATGTGTTGGGATGGAAGTCGCCGCATTATGTTTATAACTGCTGTATGGCTCCGAATCTGAAGCTCCTTCTGCGTGATGTTGAACTGAGCGATGACATCAGCTTGCGCTTCAGCAATACCGATTGGCCGGGATATCCTCTCTTTGCTGACAATTACATCAACAAGATTGCTTCTATGCCTGACAATGAGCAGGTTATCAATATCTTTATGGAGCTTCTCGCTCTTGGCATCTCTCAACCTCTGTCGTCAAATATCCTTGAGTTTATCAAGGCGTTGCCGAGATGTGCAAAACAGAAGGGTATCACGTTCTCTACTCCGTCAGAGATTTGCGGAAAGATGAAGAGTGTGGGTGACCTGTACGTTCCGGATACTCTGTCGTGGGTTGACGAGGAGCGCGACGTAAGCTGCTGGCTCGGTAATCCGATGCAGCGAGAGGCTTTCAACAAGCTCTACAGTATTGCAGACCGCGTGCGTATTGCCAATGACCCTCGTATCAACCAGGATTGGGATTATCTGCAGGCAAGCAACAATTTCCGCTTTATGACCACCAAACCTTCTAATGTGGGGCTTGACAGGGGAATATACAGTTCGCCGTTTGATGCGTTCACCAACTATATGAATATCCTCGGTGACTTCATCAACAGAGTAAACTCTCTCTATCCGGAAGAAATCGACAATGAGGAGCTTGATTCTCTTCTGACTACGATAAAGAACCAGGGCGATGAAATTGAGATGAAGGACAACGAGATTGTTCGTCTGAAAGCCAAGGTGACAAAGATGCAGGAAGAGGAGTTGAAACTGAAGGACAAGGTGGAGAAATTGTCTGAAAAGAAAAAGGCTGAGGCAAAGAAAACCACAAAAAAGACAGCTGCAGCCAAGAAGACGACAACCCGAAAGGCTGCTCCCAAGACAGCTTCGGCAAAGGCTGCAAAGACTGAAACAGCTCCGGCAAATGCTGAAGAAGAAAAGAAATAAGAATGAGAGTAACGCTGTTTTTTATGATTAGAGAATCCCCATATCGCCGTTATGACGTATATGGGGATTCTTTATGACGTATATGAGGATTTTTTTCTTTTGCTTTCTTCAGTTCTGTTGGGAGCTTCTTGTCTTGCGGATCGAAGTCTGACTATTTGTTGTTCTCCCAATCATTCCACTCCTTCATAGCCTGTTGCCAGTCGGTCTGTTCGCCGGAATCGATAGCCTGCTGCTGTTTTTCAGCCTCGTCGCGAGCCTTGTCTCTTGCCCGTTTCTCCTTCATTGCCTCGATAGTGGCGTCGTCAAGAATCTTTATTGCACCACGGTTTACGGCATCTTGCAGCTCAATGTCGCCAAAGGCTTTGCCCGGTTCATTGAAGTCGGAAATATTGAATTCGTATTCTGTACGCAGCTGATGGCGTATTTCCTTTTGTTTTGCCCGGTTAGCGGAATTCTTTAGTCTTAAGAGTTTTCCTATCTCCTTAATCTCCTTTTCTGAGTATTTGTTTCTTCCCATTATAGTTTTTGCGTGCAAAGTTAGATATTTTCTGTTAAATAGTGAAAAGTATCTGAAAATTCAAATTGTATTCAGAATCATGTGTTACTTTTGTTGGCGATATTGAATAATTTATAGGAAATAATGAATAGTAATATAGGAAAGTCGCACAGAGGCTTCATATATCTCTTGTTTTTAGGTATAATATCCGTAGTATTGTTTTTAGGTTTCTCCCTCTTCAACACCAAGGGAGAGCCACGTGAGGCTGTTGTGGCATTGTCCATGTTGCAGTCCGGCGATTGGGTATCACCGATAAACAATGGCGTTGACATAGCGTATAAGCCGCCGTTCTTTCATTGGTGTGTGGCTTTATGTTCACTTTTTACAGGCTGCGTTACGGAGTTTACGGCGCGTTTCCCGTCAGCCATAGCCACGATAGCCATGGTTCTCACGGCATATTGCTATATGTTGCGGAATAGGGTTGACGGCAGACTTGCTTTTCTTTCAGGCATGATAAAGCTTACGGCATTTGAGGTGCACCGTGCGAGTATGGCATGCAGGGTAGACATGATGTTGTCCGCCCTGATGGTAATGGCGGTATATTTGTTCCATTGTTGGTATGTGTCGCGAGGCAAGTGGCACCTGTTGCTGACGGTACTTCTGCTAAGTGGGGCATTCTTGACGAAGGGCCCCGTAGGAGCATTGCTGCCATGTATGGTGATGGGTGTGTATATGCTTGTCAGGGGCGAACGTTTCTTCAGTGCTTTTTTCAAGTGTGTTGCCGTTGTTCTGGCTTCCTGCATACTGCCCCTTTGTTGGTATTATGCCGCTTATCTGGAGAGGGGCGACGCCTTCCTGTATCTTGTGTATGAGGAGAACGTGCTGCGCTTTACGGGCAAGATGGTATATTCTTCGCATGAGGCTCCTGCCATATATAATGTGATGACGATGATAACGGGCTTCCTGCCTTATACATTGTTCATCGTCTTTTCTTTGTTTGTAGTGTTGAGACGGAGATACCGTTTGCCGGATAATATCAGACAGGCGGCAGCAGACGTATGGCACCGCTTCAGAGGAATGTCCGACCAGGACCTCCTGTCGCTTATCAGTGCCGTGTTGATATTTGTGTTCTATTGCATACCGAAGAGCAAGCGCAGCGTATATCTGTTGCCCGTATATCCCTTTGCAGCTTATTATATCGCAAGATACATATTGTGGGTTACGGGCAGACACCGCAGTGTGGCAACGGCTTACGGATGGCTGTTGTCTGCGATAGCGGTGGCTTTGCCGGTGCTCGCATTGGTTATAAAGACGGGTGTCGTGCCTCATTCCATATTCCATGGAAAGCATGCTGCAGAGAATGTGGCGTTCCTCATTAGTCTTGAGACCATGCCGATAGGACTTTTGGTGGTTCTGTTGACGATAATAATCCTTCTTGCCGTATCTTTTTTCATTAGGGCAAGGCGCAGGTCGGATGCCTACGTGTTGTGTTGTTCGTTGTGCGGACTTGTCTTCTCGATATATCTTATGCTCGACGGAGTGGTTTTGCCTCGGGTGCTGAATGTGAAGTCTGACTATTATGTAGCCACCGAGATAGACAGGCTCATACCATCGGGAGAGAAGATATGGGATTATCGCAGCGACTGGAAACCAGGCGACCGCAACCGTATGCACCAGTTCTCGGTGAATTTCTATCTCAACGATCGTGTGACGCCTCTCGATTCGCACAGGCCGGAGCGTGGCTATATGATAATGGGCGACGAGGATTATGATGCCTTCCGCAAGTCATTCCCCCAGTATAGATTGGATAAGGTAAGGCGTTTTGACCATCGCAGCTGCGATGACAAAAGACGGCTTACGCTATATAGATTCGAGCGTATTGCCGGCTTTGACCAGGAGAAACAAGTTGACAGGCAGTATGCTTGCAGATAAACAGATATAGATTGATATATAAATAGGTATAGGATATGAAACTGGTAATTGTTGTTCCCTGCTACAATGAGGAATTGGTGCTTCATGAGACAACACGGCGCCTTGTTGCAGTGCTGCAAAGTCTGATGGAAAGAAAATCAATCGACGAGGGTATGATTCTATATGTAGACGACGGAAGCAAGGATAAGACATGGAGCATTATCGAGACGCTCTCCAAGGAGACATCGCTGGTTGGTGGCTTGAAGCTGTCTTGCAACCGTGGTCATCAGTATGCCCTGTGGGCTGGACTGGAGTGGGCTTCGGCACACAGTGACGCTTCCGTAAGCATCGATGCCGACCTGCAGGATGACGTTAATGCCATCTGTCTTATGGTGGATGAATACCACAAGGGCAACGACATCGTATTCGGAGTGAGAAAGGAGCGCAAGACCGACACCTTTTCAAGCGCACTACGGCATTGGCGTTCTACCGCCTGATGAGATTCTTTGACCGCAGGATAATATACAACCATGCTGATTTCCGTTTGATGAGCCGTCGAGCCATGCTCTCTCTGATGGAATATCCTGAGGACAACCTGTTTCTCCGGGGCATCGTTGCCTCAATGGGTTACCCTTCCACTTCGGTATATTACGACCGAAGTGAGCGCTTTGCCGGAGAGTCGAAATATCCTTTGTGCAAGATGCTGTCGTTCGCCTTCGAGGGCATCACGTCGTTCTCCATCAAGCCCCTCCAGCTCATCACCTATCTTGGGGTGGCGTTTATCCTCATAGCCATCGGCGTGGTCGCTTATGCCTTGTATGAACACTTCACGGGGCATACGATAGACGGATGGACTTCGCTGCTCGTCAGCATGTGGTTCATTGGCGGATGCGTGTTGATGGCATGCGGCATAACGGGAGAATACATCGGCAAGATATATATGGAGGTGAAGCATCGTCCGAAGTATTTTATAGACAAGAAGGTGAATGCGTAGTATTGATTGGTGATTAATGGGGTATTGATTAGTGATTAATGGGATATTGATTAGTAATTAATGGGGTATTGATTAGTGATTAATGGGTATTGATTAGTGATTAATGCGTAGTATTGATTAGTGATTAATGGAGTATTGATTAGTGATTATAAGGATATGGATTGGTGATTATAAGTATAGTCTTTAATGAGCATAAGGATATATGTTAACGGAAGTCACGCTTATATATAAAAAGCATCGCCAATGGATTGTCAGTTGATGATCCATTGGCGATGCTCTTTTTTTTAGAAAGGCAGACCCACGGCGAAGTGGAATGCGAAGTCGCGGCTTAGCCTTGGGTTTACTATTGGGTAGTGCTCCTCTTTCGTTTCGTAGGCAGGGTTGATGGCTTTCATACCCATGTCGAAGCGTAGGATGAAGTAGCTGAAGTTGAGTCTCAGACCTAATCCGTATGCCACTGCAATCTGCTTGTAGAACGAGTCGAGCTTGAATTGTCCGCCAGGTTGCTCGTCGTATTTGCGTAGCGTCCATATGTTTCCGGCATCCACGAAAGCCGCTCCGTAGAATTTCCAGAACAGGAACGTGCGGAACTCCATGTTCATGTCCAGCTTCATGTCACCTGTCTGGTTGATGAAGTCGATGGCTCCGTCCTTTCCCTTGAAGCTTCCCGGTCCGAGTCCTCTCACGCTCCATCCCCTCACGGAGTTGGCTCCTCCGGAGAAGTATCTCTTCTCGAAAGGCAACACTGTACTGTTTCCGTACGGGTATGCCACGCCGAGGGCTGCGTGCAGCGTCAGTTGGTTGTTGTTGTCGAGCGGTATCATTCGGGTGTAGTCGAAGTCGAATTTCGCATACTGTGCGTAGGCGATATTGAACAGCTTGTAGTGTCCGCTTGTGTTTTTGCTCAGTTTCGCGGCATGCGAGATTCCGTTGAGCAGGTTGCCCGCCGTTTCGCAACTGATTTTGAAAGCGTTGTTCCTATGGTTGTATGCCATGCCGAAGCCTATTTTCATTATGAACAGGTCCTCGTAGTTGTAGCGGAGGATAACGTTGCGGTTGTCGGCATTGTCGAGATAGTCTTTTTTGAACGTAGGCGATATCCAGGGCATGTAGACATAGTTGAGGTCAATGACGTCTATCTTGTATGAATGTCTTTTCTTCGTATCCGTCCATCTGTATCTCAGTCCGCCGGAGAATACGCGTCTGTGGAACTCCGGTCTGTTCTGCAGATTATAGCTCACGCTGAATTCCGACGTTGCCGATGATCTTCGTTTGAAGTCGTTAGAGAGGAACGGGCACACGAAGCTTGGGAATATCAGCTTCGACTCCACGCCGTATTCCATATAGTTCTGGTTCTGATAGCCTTCGAGTCCGGTGATGGCTTCGAATGCTCCTCGCAGTTTCACGCTGAACACTTCAGAGCCATGAAACAGGTTGCGGTTCTCGTATGTCAGCGATGCTGCAGCTCCGAGGTCGCCGGCAGTGTTGGTGCCTTCCGGTTGGAAGCTGATGCTGTTCGGCTTGTTAGGGCTGATGTGTATGTTGCAGTCGAGCAGATTAGTGTCGGGTCTTTCGGTAAACTGTATGTTTGTGTATCTGATGGCCTGCAGCTTTCCGAAGCTGTTGTAGGTGCGTTTCAGGTCAGTGGAGCAGAAGGGCTTTCCTTCCTCAATCCATGTGTTCTCCGCAAGCGTTCCTTTTCTGAGAGGCAGTTTGCCGTTGTTGCCTCCTGTAAAGTTTACGCTGCCTATGGTGTAGCTTGTATGCAGAGTGTCGCAGGTGCTGTTTGCCGGTCTGAATTTGTCGAGGTGCAATGCAATGTTCACCAGCTTTTCCCCCTTTACGGAGTCTGCGGTAAAGGATATGAAGTCTTTGTGGAAATGGAAATATCCGTTGTCTGTCAGTACGGATGTAATCCTCTTCCTCTCAGCGTCCAGCTGTGCTACGTTGAATGGCATCCCCTTCTTGAGCCACATTCTCTTTGGGTATATGCGTTCCATCTTGGCGGCAATGCTGTCGTCTTTTATGTCATATGCCACATTATTAATATGGTATAGCGGTCCGGGTTTCAGTATGTAGGTTATGTTTACCTTTCTTTTCTTTACTATATTTGCTTTGGTGTCGACGGTTGCGTCGAGGTATCCTGCGTTCTGCAGGGCTGTCTGCAGGTCGGTGCGTGTGGAGTGGGTGAGTGTGGTGTCGAGTATAGCCGGTTTCTCACCGATGTTCTTCAGCGTCTTGTTGATCCATTTCGTGGAGTCCTTTCCTGCGAGCGAATATGTAGCCAGGGGTATGCGGAATGATGAGAACCACTTGGTGTTTCCCTTCTGCCTGATATATGGTTCGTATGCAGACAAATCGAGCGATTTATCTTCCGATTCCAGCTTCACTTTGTTCAGCAGATATTCGTTTTCGGGCAGGAATTTAGTGACTGAGCATCCTGCCAGGCATCCTGATAAACCGAAGATAGCTGATATGATGAAAAATTGTTTTGATGATCTGTTCGCCACTTTTATTGTTTTTATTCTGCAAAAGTAAGAAAAAAAATCGTACTTTTGTAGGTATATTCAGATAAATAGTATGATAAGCAAGAACCAGATAAAGTATATCCGCTCTTTGGAGACCAAGAAAGGGCGTAGCAAGAACCGGACTTTTGCGGCAGAAGGTCCGAAGGTCGTTGCTGATTTGATGGCACTTATGCAGCCGCAGATGATTGTTGCCACTCAGGAGTGGTATGACCGGAATCCGTCGGTGAGGGTGGAGGAAGGTAATGTGGTCGTTACGGAAGATGAGTTGCGCAAGGTCAGCTTCCTTCAGCATCCGCAGCAGGTGCTTGCCGTGTTTCCGATTCGTGGCGGCGGTGAGCATGTGGTAGATGACAAGCAACTGTATCTTGCTCTCGATGGAGTGCAAGACCCCGGCAACCTTGGCACCATTATCCGTATTGCCGATTGGTTCGGCATCACGCGTGTCTTCTGCAGTCGTGATACGGCGGATGTGTATAATCCGAAGGTCATCCAGGCCACTATGGGCAGTGTGGCTCGTGTGGATGTGGTGTATGTTGACTTGGCAGAGCTTTTCGGAAGTCTTCCGGAGGGTTATCCCGTGTACGGTACTTTTCTCGATGGAGAGGATATATATAAGAAACCCCTCACTTCCCATGGCATAATCGTTATGGGAAACGAGGGTAAGGGTATATCTCCGGCGATAGGCGAACTCGTGAACAACCGTCTGCTGATACCTAATTTTCCGAAGGGCAGAGATACAGCCGACAGTCTGAATGTTGCCATTGCCACGGCAATAACCTGTTCGGAGTTCAGACGAGGTTAACCGTTTACTTCTGTATGTTCATAGACAGCTTGCCGTCCGTGTTGATGTCTATGTTCACGATATAGCTTACATAGCTGTCGGGGATGGCGAGCTGTGCTTCATAATGGAGCGTGTTGCTGCTTGTTCCTGTAAGGATGATGTCGCTGAGCACGCTCTGTTTCAGGAAGTCAGCCGGCACGAATTTTGCGAAATCGCTTTTTGCAAAGTCTTTTGAGAACACTCTTGTCTGCTGCTTGAATATGCCGACATGTATGGTGTTGTCGAAGTAGATGTTCTCCACGTCCAGTCCGTCATTGTTGTATGATGTCTTGTAAACCTTGTATTTTGTGGGGTTTACCTGGATGTAGGAGTGGTATCTCTCGTTGGCACAGAACACGACGGAATCGCTTTTCAGTGTTTTGTTCTGATTGACGCTTGTCATTTTCTTTGGTGCGAACTGCAGTTCATATGTAGGGTCTTCGCCTTTTACGAGTTTCACCACGTCTCCGTTCTGGTTTTTGAATTCAAAGAGATGAGCACTCTGCTTTATGATAGCGTATTTCGACTCATTGGAATTCTGCATTTCGAGTGTGTCACCATAGATGGCAAATCGTACGGGTTGGCTCAGTGAGTCGGGATAGTATATGGTGTCGCCTTTCACTTTGAACACCACGTTCTCCTCGTCGGAGTCCACCCAAATGCCTTGCAGGAGTTTTTTAGCCTGCAGGTCTTCGGTGCGTTCCGTTTTGTTGTTGTCGTTGTTTCCGCTTTTGCATCCCGTTATAAGGGCGGCAACAACCACGGTAATCATTAAAGTCAGTTTATTCATTTTCCTATGCAATAATATTCAAATCCGGCACTTTCCAGCTCTTCCTTGTCGAAGATATTTCGTCCGTCAATGACGATAGCCTTCCTCATGGCCTTCTTTACCACGTCCCAGCTTGGTAGTCTGAATTCCTTCCATTCGGTCAGCAGCAGCAAGGCGTCAGCGTTGAGTGTGGCGTCATATTTGTCTTTGCAGTATACAACGGCGTCTCCCATCCTTCGCTTGCATTCATCCATGGCGATAGGGTCGTATACTCTTATTGTGCATTTTTCGGCAAGGAGCTTGTTGATGGTAATCAGTGCGGTTGACTCTCTCATGTCGTCGGTTTCCGGTTTGAAGGCAAGTCCCCAGATGGCTATGGTCTTTCCCTTGAGTCCTTCGCTTGCGTAAGCCGCCTTCAGTTTCCTGTAGAGAATGCCCTTTTGCCTTTCGTTCACCCTCTCAACGGCTTTCAGCACCTCCATGGAGTAGCCGTTGTCGTC
>URLQ01000058.1 GCA_900548745.1 uncultured Prevotella sp. | reverse complement strand
TCGGATTGAAGTGTGGCGGTAGCGACGGCTTCAGCGGTATTACCGGAAACCCGCTTGTCGGAGAATTCTCCGACTATGTAGTGGCTCAGGGTGGTACATCTATCCTGACAGAGGTTCCTGAAATGTTCGGTGCCGAGACTATTCTTATGAATCGCTGCAAGACCCCGGAACTGTTCCAGGAGACTGTTGATTTGGTAAATGATTTCAAGGAATATTTCTTGAGTCATGGAGAGCCAGTTGGTGAGAATCCTTCACCAGGCAATAAGGCCGGCGGTATATCCACACTTGAGGACAAAGCCCTCGGCTGCACACAGAAATGCGGACGTGCTCCAGTAAGCGGAGTACTTGGCTATGCTGACAGGCTGAAGGTTAAGGGACTGAATCTGCTTTCTGCTCCTGGCAACGACCTCGTAGCTTCTACAGCTCTTGCTGCATCAGGTTGCCAGATAGTATTGTTCACTACAGGACGCGGAACGCCATTCGGCACCTTCATCCCTACAATGAAGATTTCCACAAACAGCAACCTGTACAAGAACAAGCCAAACTGGATTGACTTCAATGCAGGCGAACTTGTAGAGGGTACCGACATGCTTACACTTGTCAACAAGTTCATCGACAAGGTGATTGCCGTTGCAAGTGGAGAAAAGACATGCAACGAGAAGAACGGATACCGCGAAATATCCATCTTCAAGAATGGTGTAACTCTCTAAACGTAAAAATATGTAGAGAACATTCAATCGTATATTTAAACAATACATACTTTAAAAGAAGGAGCTGAAAGCTATATAAGCCATAAGCTCCTTCTTGTTCATATTTCAACAAACAAATAACATTTAAGGAATCAGGAATAAGACAATGAACCACAAGCAAGGAATACTGGCAATATCTCCTCTAATAGTTTTCGTCATTCTGTATTTTGTTTCTTCAATAATAGCAGGTGATTTCTACATGATGCCTATAACGGTGGCATTCATGTTGTCCTGTATTTATGCCATAATGACTTTCAGAGGAAGGTCTGTCAAAGACAGAGTTGAAACGTTCTGTATTGGTGCAGGAGAGAAAAATATTATGATGATGCTCTGCATATTTGTTCTTGCTGGTGCTTTCGCCAACTCTGCCAAAGATGCAGGGTGTATAGAAGCAACGGTCAATCTGACTTTGAGCCTTATGCCGGACAGTATGATTATGGCAGGATTGTTTATTGCCGCCTGTTTCATATCTCTTGCCATAGGCACAAGCGTCGGCACTATTGTTGCCCTCACTCCTATAGCAGCAGGTCTCGCCCACTCTACCGGTTCGAGCGTACCTATGATGACGGCTGTCATCGTTGGAGGTTCTTTCTTCGGCGACAACCTTTCTTTCATCTCCGACACTACCATTGTAGCTACATCCACACAAGGATGCAAGCAAAGCGACAAGTTCCTCGTAAACTCATACACCACCATCCCTGTAGCGATAGCCGTTATGGTGATGTATTTCTTTATCGGTACGGGAACACAGGCTCCAGCTGTAATACCGGATATAGACTATGTGAAGATTCTACCTTATATTATAGTGATAGTCTGTGCACTATGTGGAATGAACGTGTTTGTAGTATTGACTTTTGGCATCATAAGTACCGGACTTATAGGTATTGGATATGGTGTTTATGATCTGTTTGGATGGTGTCAGTCTATGGGAAAAGGCATAACTGGGATGGGAGAACTTGTAATAGTGGCTGTTCTTGCAGGGGGTCTGTTGAAGGTTATGACCGAGAATGGTGCTTTGGAATATCTGATATCCATCATGACAAAGAAAATCAGAAGCAAGAGAAGCTGTGAACTGACAATAGCCATGCTTGTAAGTTTAGTCAATATATGCACGGCGAACAATACAGTGGCAATACTCACCGTTGGCTCCATCTCCAAGAGAATCGGCGACAGCTATGGTGTGGACAACAGAAAAAGCGCAAGTATACTTGACTCCTTCTCCTGCTGCATACAGAGTATATTACCCTACGGAGCACAGATACTGATGGCTACAGGTCTTGCGGCAGTCAGCCCGATAGAGATTCTGAAATATCTGTATTATCCATTCGTACTGTTCAGCGTCTCTGTAATTGCAATATTGATACGTTATCCTAAAAAATACAGTTGATATGAATACTATAATAAACAACCTCATTTCCTTGTCCAAAGAGGGAGCATTCTCTTGCAAAGAGGATATCAAACCTATGTCGGCGTTCAAATGGAATATTTTATATAAGATGGCTGAGATAGAAGACATTGTGCCCTACGTATGCAGGGGACTGGAAAGACATAGAGAGGACATGAGGAGCAACATACCACCTATGGTCATGGACATGTTTTCAAAGGCATCGTTTACAAATGCTGACGAGATTAAACTGCAGTTCGACCTTTCTGATATCGACTCGCAGAAGCTCAGCTATCCACTGAAACGCTATCTGCTGAAGGATATCATATATAAGGAAAAACACAGCATCGACACATCCAAGATTTCATTGGACCTACTGTCCTTGATATTGCAGAATACAAACATTATACTCAGAAGCGGCATCCGGCTGAGAGGTATAATGGAACTGGGCATATTCCTCAGGACCAAAGGACAACTTGTTGACTTCGTGAAAGTAGAGTCGTGGTTGCAGAAGCTCAAACTCAAAAAGATGGCAGCCTTACAGGCAAGCGTATTGACGGACTATTTCGGCTTTGAACTTGTAGAGTTCCCATATGTGAAGAAGACAGACAAACGTGCTGCGGCTCTGACAGAGAAGTCGCTGAACAAAGTATATTGGATGAACAAGCAGGAAAGGCAGACAAGCAAGTACAATATCCGAAACTGCATCACCTTCCACAGATACTCTCATTCTGAATCGCTATGCAAGGCAACATCAACCATAATCAGAAGTCTTTCAGAAATTGAGGAATAACTAATTTTTTTTAATTTATTTTGCCCACATAACATAAAGAAGTACCTTTGCAAAATATGAAAATTAACAGATTGATAAAATATTGTTTTGTCCTATTATTGGTCTTTGCTGCTGATTGTGCCAAAGCCCAACATTCGGACTCTTACGTGCAATGCGAGGACACATGCCGCCATATCCACGGCATCGACCTCAGCCACTATCAGGGAGAGGTGTTCTGGGAGGCTGTCGGAGACAACAGCAAGATGGCATACGTATATCTGAAAGCCACAGAAGGCAGCTCAAGAATAGACCCAACATACAAGAAAAACATCGAGCTGGCACACAGATATGGACTGAAGGTTGGCTCTTACCATTTCTTCAGACCTAAGGCAGACCTGGTGCAACAGATGGAAAATTTCAAGTCGCAATGCAGACCTGGCGACCAGGATCTCTTGCCGATGATTGACATTGAGACCAACGGAGGACTGGGAGTAGAGGAGTTTCGCGACTCCTTGTTCAAGTTTCTCAAACTTGTAGAGAAAGAATACAAGCAAAAGCCTTTGCTTTATACAGGCACAAACTTCTATAACAAATATCTGCGAGGCAAGGTAGACGGCTACAAACTGATGATAGCACAATACTCATCACGCATACCGAAACTTGCCGACAACCGCGATTACGACATGTGGCAATATACCGCAAAGGGAAGAATAAACGGTATTAACACATACGTAGACAAAAGCCGCTTCATGGGCAGACATAGCATGAGGGAGATAAGATTCAGGCATCATTAGCTTTTAATATGCTCATACATATACATTATTAAATAATAAACCTTATTAAATATAATAGAATAATATGGCAATTATAAAATGTCCGGAATGCGGACACCAGATTAGTGACAAAGCAGAAACATGTCCAGCCTGTGGGGTGAAGATTAAAGACAACATCGTCAGATGCCCGCATTGTGGCAATGTATATCTGAAGGATCAGACCATCTGTCCTTCATGTCACATGTCACCAAACGCAAGCGTTGCTCCTGCACAGCAGCAAAACCAGCAAAACAGCCAGGCGCAGCAACAGAACATTCAGCCACGACAGCAGAATGTCATGGCACAGCAACAGCCGACAAATGCTTTTGGAAACAATGAGGCGGAACAACCTGTAAAGAAGAGCAACAAGAATGTTGTGATAGCAATAATCGTTGCGCTCGCAGTAATTGTTGGAGGTGGCTTATGGTATGCATCATCAGCCAACGCCCTTCATGGCGATGAGCAGACTGCATATATTAACGCCATGAACAGCAGCGACCCTGCTGTGCTGCAAGACTACCTTGACAGTTTCAAGGACGCTCCACAAGAGCACATCGACTCAATACAGGCTCATCTCAACATTCTGAAAGCCAACGATACGGAATGGACAAACGCTCTGCTGAGCAACTCCAAGAGCGCATTGCAGCAATACCTCGACAGTCATCCAAACACTCTGCACAAAGCAGAAGCTCTGCACAAGATTGACTCTATCGACTGGGCGGCATGCAAAAGGCAGAACACTCCAGAGGCTTATCAGACATATCTATCTGACCACAGCGACGGAGAGCATGTTGTTGAGGCTCAGGAGAATCTTGACAAGCTCGATGCCACTACTGTAAGCGGTGAAGACAAACAAGTGGTAAGCAGTGCCTTCCAGCAGTTCTTCCGCAGCATTAACAATAACGACGAGATGGGAATAACATCCGCTGTAAGCAGCGAACTACAGTTCCTGACCAATCCAAACGCCACAAAGCAGGACGTCATAACCTTCCTCCACAAACTGTATAAAGATGATGTAAGGTCGTTGACATGGCGTCCTAACGGAGACTATAAGATTCAGAAGAAAGACCTTGGCGACGGAACATACGAATATGATGTTGAGTTTACTGTAGATGAGTCTGTCAGCAATATCGATTCAAGCAAAGATAAATTCAACCAGTATCGCGTGAAAGGAAAAATCGATTCTGACGGAAAGATCTCAAAGCTTCAGCTCATGAAGATAGGGTAGTCAAGATGCCCGATAACGGTTTATGCGAACTGTAAATATCAGAATATTACATACAAGCGACATTCACGGTTGCCTCTTCCCATTTGACTTTTTACATGGGAAAGAGGCAACCGGTTCTTTATCAAGGGCATACAACTATATAAAGTCACGACGCAAGACTTTCGGCAGGAACCTCTTGCTCATTGACTCTGGTGACATTCTGCAAGGGCAACCTACATTCTATCTCTCCAACTTCATCAATACGGAAAAGCCCAATCTTGCTGCTTCCGTATATAACTATATGCAGTATGACTGCGTAACAATAGGAAACCACGACATAGAAACAGGTCATCTGGTCTATGACAAATTCAACAAAGAACTTGACTCCCCACTCCTTGCAGCCAACATCATCTGCACCGAAACAGGCAAGCCTTACTTTAAACCATATACTATCATCGAAAGAGAAGGAGTGCGGATAGCCATAATCGGTATGACAACACCTACTGTTCCTTACTGGCTGAACGAAGAGCTTTGGCAAGGCATGCGCTTTCTGTCTATAGAGAAGTGTACCAGGGAATATGTTGAGATTGTAAAAGACAAAGAAAACGCAGACATCATCATCGGACTTTTCCATACCGGCTGGAAAGGAGGGTTGGCATTGGAAGAATATGAAGAGAATGCCGTCAGACATATTGCTGAAAGCATAGAAGGCATTGATGCAATATTCTTCGGACACGACCACAGACTGTTTTGCGATACGATAATGGACAGAAACGGACACAAAGTTCTCTGCATCAACCCTGCAAGCGATGCTCATTATATCGGAGAAGCAGAGATTACTGTTGTCTTGGAAGATAATACTTCTGCCAACAATCATGTCATCATTAGTAAGGAGATTCATGGAAAGCTTACTTCCATGAAAGGCATTGAGCCTGACGAGAGAATTATCTCTGACTTCAACCATGATTACAGCACAACGAAACATTATATGGACCAGAGCTTCGGTTCGACAGGAAAGACGACAAGAACACGCGACTGCTTCTTCGGCAATGCTCCTTTGACTGATTTCATCCATCATATACAGATGGAGGTATGCGGAGCGGATGTCTCATTCTCTGCCCCACTCTGTTTCGACGAAGTGTTTCCCGAAGGACCTTTCCGGACGAAAGATATCTTCAATCTCTATAAATACGAGAATCAGATTTATGCGCTGATGATGACAGGAGAAGAAATAGTCTGGTATCTCGAAACGTCATACGACTTATGGATAGACACGATGTTGTCAGCGGAAGACCATATCATGAAGATACAGACCTACGAATATGAAGGACAGGAATATACCTTCTTCAAGAATCTTGCTTTCAACTTCGATACGGCAGCTGGCATCATATACACTGTGGATGTAACCCAAACTAAGGGTAGGCGTATCAATATATTGTCTATGTCGGACGGCACACCGTTCTCCCTCAATGCTAAATATAAGGTAGCCATGCACAGCTATCGCGGCAACGGCGGCACGGAGTTTCTTACTCGTGGCGCAGGAATCCCACACGAAGAATTAAGGAATCGCACCGTATTCAGAAGCCCTCACAACATGAGATACTACATACAGAAAGAATTTGAAAATCATGGAGACATGTATCTTAAAGCAGACAACAACTGGCACTTCATACCAACCGGATGGACAGAAGAGGCAATCAGACGAGACCGAAATGTATTATTCCCGGAAAGAATGGATAAAGACTGTCTGACTGTTTTAGAATAATGTAAAACTTTTGGAATATTTTCAAAAGGCATGAAAATAATTACTTTTTGAAATTCGGTAACTTTCTCATAGAAATTACGTAACTTTCTTCAAGAAATTCGGTAACTTTCCATTTCTAATGTTTTCACTCGCTTTTTCAGACCCGGAATTAGCCTACGGAAAACGAAGGCAAATGAAAATTGGCACATTATTTGTATATGTACCTTCTGATGCTATAAGCATTATTGATAATAAAACAAATAAAATAAATTATATTATGGCACAGAAAGGTAATATCGGAGTAACAACCGAAAACATTTTTCCGGTAATAAAGAAATTCTTGTATTCTGATCATGAGATCTTCCTTCGTGAGATGGTCAGCAATGCCGTTGACGCTACACAGAAGATGAAGACGTTTGCTGAAAAAGGAGAATACAAAGGGGAGTTGGGCGACCTGACAGTACGGGTTTCCCTCGATGCTGAGAAAGGCACTCTTACCATCAGCGACCGTGGAATAGGTATGACTGAAGAGGAGATTGACAAGTATATCAACCAGATTGCATTCTCTGGCGTTAATGATTTCCTCGACAAATATAAGGACAATGCAAATGCTATCATCGGTCACTTCGGACTTGGCTTCTACAGCTCGTTTATGGTGAGCAAGAAGGTGGAGATTATCACCAAGAGCTATAAAGAGGGTTCCAAAGCCGTTAAATGGAGCTGCGACGGAAGTCCTGAGTTCGAAATATCTGATGCTGAAAGAGAGAGCAGAGGTTCTGACATCATTCTTTACATCGATGATGACTGCAAGGAATTCCTTGAGAAGAACCGTATACAGGCATTGCTCGACAAATATTGCAAGTTCCTGCCCGTACCTGTAGCCTTCGGAAAGAAGACTGAATGGAAAGACGGCAAACAGGTTGACACTGAGGAGGATAACATCATCAACGACATGGAACCGCTGTGGACGAAGGCTCCAAGCACACTTAAGGATGAAGACTACAAGAACTTCTACCGCAGACTCTATCCTATGCAGGATGAGCCTATGTTCTGGATTCATCTTAATGTGGACTATCCGTTCAATCTTACCGGTATCCTGTATTTCCCGAAGATAAAGTCTAACATCGACTTGCAGCGCAACAAGATACAGCTGTACTGCAACCAGGTGTTCGTTACAGACCAGGTGGAGGGTATCGTGCCGGAGTTCCTCACATTGCTGCATGGCGTTATTGACTCTCCGGACATTCCGTTGAACGTGAGCCGTAGCTATCTGCAGAGCGACCGTGACGTGAAGAAGATTTCGACTTACATCACAAAGAAGGTGGCAGACAGGCTGAACTCTCTCTTCAAGGAGAACCGTAAGGAATATGAAGAGAAATGGGATGACCTTAAACTCTTCATCAACTACGGCATGCTCTCACAGGAGGACTTCTATGACCGCGCCAAGGACTTTACTCTCTTCAAGGATGTTGATGGCAAGCATTTCACATTTGATGAATACAAGCAGCTTATCAAAGACAACCAGACCGACAAGGACGGAAACCTTATCTACCTCTACGCAAGCAACAAGGAGGAGCAGTATTCATATATCGAGGCGGCAAAGGCGAAGGGCTACAGCGTACTTCTGCTCGACGGACAGCTCGACACTCCATGTGTAAACCTGTTTGAACAGAAATTCGAGAAGTCACACTTCACCCGTGTCGACAGCGACATCATAGACCGACTCATTGTCAAGGAAGATGTAAAGAAAGACACTCTTGACAGCGACAAGACTGACATACTGTCAGCAACCTTCCGTACTCAGCTTCCTACGCTCGACCATATCGAGTTCAATGTAGAGGTGCAGCCGCTTGGAGAAACCAGCCAGCCGGTGCTTATCACACAGAATGAGTATATGCGACGTATGAAGGATATCAGCCGCTATCAGAGTGGTATGAACTTCTATGCACAGATGCCGGACAGCTATAGTCTTGTTCTCAACAGCGACCACAGACTGATAAAGGAGGTTCTTGAAAGCAGCGAGAATGAATGCGCTGAGGAGCTGAAGCCTGTAGTTGGTGAGATAAAGGGTCTTCAGGCTCGTCTTGCAGCTCTCAATGCAGCAAGAAAAGACAAGAAGCCGGAGGACATCAAGCAGGAAGAGAAGGACGACATGCAGAACACGGAGAAGAGTCTTGGCGAACAGCGCTCCAAGAAGGAGGAGATAATAGCCAACCATGCCAAGGACAATAAGGTTGTTCACCAGCTTATCGACCTCGCCTTGCTGCAGAACGGCATGCTGCGTGGCGCATCTCTGAACTCATTCATCCAGCGTTCAGTTGACTTGATAAAGTAATTGTCTGCTATAAGCAGTATTGATAATATTAACAGAAAAGGTTGGGTAAGACTCTATGTGCTTACTCAACCTTTTATATTTGTTGCACCTTAATATAATAATAATAAGGAGTATAAAACCGGCAATCCCCTCTTCCTTATGGATAATCCAGGAAGAGGGGATTGCAGTCTTTATTGCAAGATGAATTACTCTGCGTCTTCAGCAGGCTTCATGTTTGTATAAACATTCTGAACATCATCGTCGTCCTCAAGAATGTCTACCATCTTGTCGATAGTCTCACGCTGCTCAGCTGTAACGTCTTTCAGGTCAGTAGGAATACGTGTGAACTCAGCACCTGTAATCTCTAATCCCTTACCTTCAAGATGCTTCTGCAAGTCGCTGAAGCTCTTTGGGTCGCCATAGATAGTAACCTCGTTCGTCTCCTCATCGAAGTCGTAATCTTCCTCTACTCCGTAGTCGATGAACTCAAGGATAAGGTCGTCCATATCAAGGTCAGCAAGCTTCTTGAAAGTGAACACACACTTCTGGTCGAACAAGAAAGAAAGAGAACCCTGTGTGCCGAGGTTACCGCCGTACTTGTTGAATACGGCACGCACATTGGCAACGGTACGTGTGGTGTTGTCGGTAGCTGCATCCACAAAGATAGCCACTCCGTGAGGGCCATATCCCTCGTAAGTTACTTCCTTGAAGTCCTTCTGGTCTTTACCCATTGCGTTCTTGATGGCACGCTCAACATTGGCGTTAGGCATGTTCTCACGCTTTGCTGTCTGAATGATAGCTCTCAGGTGAGGATTGTTCTCCGGATCCGGACCACCAGCCTTTACTGCAATTGCAATCTGCTTACCAATCTTTGTAAATGTACGGGCCATATGACCCCATCTCTTCAACTTTGTCGCTTTGCGATATTCAAATGCTCTTCCCATTGGAGTAATTGTTTATTTTATTTTTATTATTATGATTTTTCGTAATATGAATTAGAGAACAAGTGCCTGTAGAAGCACTTATTCCCTATATTGTCTTGTTATCTCAGCTCTGCACCGAGCTGTTTCTTTATGTTTGTTATGAGCTTGCTCATCACAGCCTCGATATGCTTCTCTGTCAGAGTCTTCTCCTCGTCCTGGAGAATGAAGTTAACGGCATAGCTCTTCTTGCCCTCCGGCAGATTCTTTCCTTCGTAAACATCAAAGAGCTCTACCTTCTTCAATATCTTCTTCTCTGTCATATAGGCAATCTTTTCTATCTCGGCAAACTCCACGTTGTTGTCAACGAGCAATGCGAGGTCGCGGCTTACCGGCGGGAACTTGCTTATTTCCTTGAAACTGAATTTGGCTTTCTTTATAGCCTTCATAAGTGCCGTCCAGTTGAGCTCCGCATAATATACAGGAGTCTCTATGCCGAAAGCCTTCAGCTGCTTCTTGCATACGATGCCGAGTTCTGCCAACACCTTGCCACCACGGTTTTCTATTGCTATGGCAGAAGAGAATATGTCGTTGTCGCTCTTCTTGAACACTACAGCTCCGAACGGCAAGCCTATTCTGCGAAGGATGTTCATCACATAAGCCTTCAGTTCAAAGAAAGAAGTGTCTTCATCCTGATGAATCCAGCTGCCGCTAACGCGTTTTCCTGTAAGCCAGAGTCCGAGATGATACTCCTCTGTGTATGCTGCATGCGGATTCTCATCGGAATGTTTCTCCTTGTTGAAGTGATAGATGTTTCCGAACTCAAAGAAATGCAGGTTAGGATTCTTGCGCTTGATGTTGTGTTCAAGGCTCTCAAGACCTCCGAAGAGCAGAGTCTCGCGCATAACATTAAGGTCGGAGCTCAGCGGATTCATTATCCTTACCAGGTTGTCGGCGTGATAACAGTTAAGGTTGTCATAATAGGCAGCCTTGGTAAGAGAGTTGTTCAATATTTCATTGAAGCCACAACCAACAAGTTGCTCACCTACAAGATTTTCCAGCTTATGCTTAATGTCATCCTCACCCTTTATTACAAGAGAGCTTTTCAGCTGTGTCGGTATCTCCACATTGTTATATCCGTACACACGAAGGATATCCTCAACCACATCGCAAGGACGCTGAACGTCCACGCGATAAGCCGGAACCTGCAGCTCAAGACCCTCTGCATCCTCTGCAAGAATCTTCATCTCTAATGACTCCACGATGCTCTTTATCATGTCTACAGGGATTTCCTTTCCGATGAGACCTGTCACATAATCATATTTCAGAGATACTTTTGCGTCTTCGATAGGTTCCGGATAAACATCCTTTATCTCCATCGACACCTTGGCTCCGGCAAGTTCCTTCGCCATCAGCGCTGCCTGCTTCAAGGCATAGATAGTACCGTTAGGGTCGATACCTCTCTCAAAGCGGAACGAAGCGTCGGTGCTCAGTCCGTGGCGGCGTGCGCTCTTGCGAATCCATGTAGGATGGAAATACGCACTCTCCAGCACTACATTCACCGTAGAATCGTATGTGCCGCTACCCTTTCCGCCGAACACACCGGCAATACACATTGGGTCTTCTTCGTTGCAGATGGCAAGATCCTTCTCGCTAAGCTTGTGCTCCTCGCCGTCGAGAGTAACGAAAGGTGTACCCTCCGGCATGGTCTTCACAACAATCTTGTGACCCTTCACCATGTCAGCATCAAAGCAATGCAGAGGCTGTCCGTAAGCCATCATGATATAGTTGGTAATGTCAACGATGTTGTTGATAGGACGAAAACCGATAACGTTCAGCTTCTCCTGCAGCCACTCCGGACTTTCCTTCACTTCGCATCCCGTAAGGCTCACACAGGCATAACGCTTGCAGGCGTCATGGCAAACGAGGTCTACGTCGATAGGCAGGTCGTTGTTGTCAACGGCAAAGGCATCGCAGTTCGGACGATGAAGACTTGTCTCATATCCGTTGCGCTTCAGCCATGCATACAGGTCGCGTGCCACTCCCCAGTGTGAAAGGGCGTCAGCACGGTTTGCCGTAATGTCTATCTCGATGAGCCAGTCGCTCTCCAGGTTATAGTATTCTGCTGCCGGAGTGCCCACCTTGGCATCTTCCGGAAGAACGATGATTCCGTCGTGGCTTGTGCCTACGCCGATTTCGTCTTCAGCACAAATCATTCCGAAGCTCTCCACTCCACGAAGCTTTGACTTCTTTATGACAAACTCCTTGTCGCCATCGTAAAGCACGCAGCCCAAGTCAGCCACAATAACCTTCTGTCCGGCAGCCACATTCGGTGCTCCGCATACTATCTGTGAGGGCTCTTCCTTGCCCAAATCTACTGTCGTCACGTGGAGATGGTCTGAATTAGGATGGAGTTCACAAGTGAGAACCTTTCCCACATACAAACCTTTCAGACCGCCTTTTATGCTCTGAACCTCCTCCAGAGCGTCTACCTCAAGACCTTCTGAAGTAAGGGCGTCGCATACTTCCTGAGGAGTCAAGTTGAAATCAACATACTCCTTCAACCATTTATAAGATATATTCATTATAATGTATTTTTACAATTTCTACATTCAGTCGGGCGCAAAAGTACTAAAAATTAGCCATTTACCCAAGACTTTACTCTAAAAAACGCCCCATTTCGCCACCCATAGCCGATTATGATTTATGAAATCAATACTATAGTCCACAAGCAGCCCACTTATTGCCTTTTATCCGGCAATATATTCCGCTGCGGCATCGGCGCATCTTTCGCCGTCTACTCCTGCCGACACGATGCCTCCGGCATAGCCGGCGCCTTCGCCGCAAGGGAAGAGTCCCTCCACTCCAACATGTTGCAGTGTCTCCCTGTCGCGCACTATTCTCAGAGGTGAGGAAGTTCTCGTCTCCATAGCTATCAGAACAGCCTCGTTTGTAAGGAAGCCATGGCTCATGCTTCCGAACTTGCGGAAGCCCTGTTGCAGTCTGCGGCTCACCATATCCGGCATCCAGAAATGCAGCGGACTGGATATTACTCCCGGCGCATACGACACTTTCGGCAGGTCGTAGCTCAGCTTGGAGTTTACGAAGTCCGCCATTCTCTGTGCCGGTGCCGTCTGCTTCATGTTGCCGTTTATCCAGCAGTCGTGTTCAAGTCTCTCCTGGAAGTCCATCATCTTCAACACGTTGTCGCCTTCTATATCTTCGGGGCGCACCTCAACCACCATGCCGCTGTTCGACCATTGCGTGCCTCGGTTGCTCGGACTCATGCCGTTCACCACAATCTGCTGCTTGTCGGTAGCGGCAGGAATGACGAAGCCGCCCGGACACATGCAGAAGGAATAAACTCCTCTGCCGTCAACCTGCGTCACGAAGCTGTACTCTGCCGTCGGCAGATACTTGCCTCTGCCCTGCTTGCTGTGGTACTGTATCTGGTCTATCAGCTGCGCCGGATGCTCAAGTCTCACACCCACCGCAATGCCCTTAGCCTCAAGCTCCACTCCTGCGGAATGAAGATAGCGGTAGACATCGCGTGCCGAATGGCCCGTGGCAAGGATTACCGGTCCGCGGAAGGTGCGCTCCGCCCCACTCTCCTGCTCCACAGCCTCTATGCACCTTTCTGCCGTCGAGAACAAGGGCTGTCATCTTGGTCTGGAAATGTACTTCGCCGCCACATTCAATGATGGTATTCCTCATCGCCTCTATTACGGCAGGCAACTTATCGGTACCGATATGCGGATGTGCATCGGCAAGAATGGCTGTCGATGCTCCGTGCTGGCAGAACACATTAAGAATCTTCTCCGTATCTCCGCGTTTCTTGCTCCTTGTATAGAGCTTTCCGTCGGAATACGCACCGGCACCGCCTTCGCCGAAGCAATAGTTGCTCTCCGGGTCAACCTGCTGCGTCTTCGTGATGAGCGAGAGGTCGCGCTTTCTGTCTCTCACGTTCTTTCCGCGCTCCACTACGATAGGGCGCAGTCCTCTCTCAATGAGTCGTAAAGCAGCAAAGAGTCCGCCTGGTCCGGCACCCACTACAATCACCTCGGGTCGTCCCTCAACATTCTGATATTCAGTATGCTGGTACTCGTCGTCGGCAGGCTGCTCATTGACATACACTCTTACCTTCAGGTTTATGAAGATGTTTCTCTGTCGCGCATCCACGCTCCTTTTCAGTATTCTTACGGAAGTGATGGTGCGTGCATCAATGGCGCACTCGTCGGCGAGCCAGTTTTTCAGTAATGGTTCCGTTGCCGCCACTTGCGGTGCCACTCTTATCTGCAGTTCTTTTATCATTGCTTGAAGATGTTTTTAATAACAGAAAGGCTTCATCGCATGGTTTGCGGTGAAGCCCTAATATCTTGCGGAAGATGATGAATCCTGATGCTATGACATCTCTGAAAGATGTCTGCTGGAGTCCGGAGCGGAATGATGTTGTCCCCTCAGCCTATCTTCCTTGTCTTGTTTTACATTTTTTACGGCTTTCCTCCTTATGGCATACTCTCCCAGAAGACAGGCAAAGCCTTGAAACTTCCCGTTTCTTTTAATTTATTTCTTTGCAGGAGCTGACTTGTAAGCCTTGTTCAAGCCGGCAATAACCTCATTTGTAATGTCGTACGCCTTGTCAGCATAGAGGATATTGTCGCCAGCCTTGCTGATGATAAGAGAATATTTCTTGTCCTTGTTGTATGCAGCGAGATAATGCTGAATGCTATCGCGCAATGCTGCGTTGAAGCTGTTGGTCTCGTTCTGGAACTCAGAGCCGAGTCTCTGCTGCAAAGCCTGCAGGTCGGCACCCTGCTTCTGCAATCCTGCCTGAACGGCTTCTGCCTGCTGCTGGGTGTATTTGTTGCTCTGTACGTCCTGCTGGAACTTAGCTGCTGCCGCCTGAAGCGAGCGCTGCTTCTGTGCGAGAGTATTCTCTATGTTCTGGCTCTTCTTCTGAAGAATCAGAGAATACTCCTTGCAGAACTTATACTGCGACATGATTGAGTCTACCTCTACGTAAGCTATCTTCATTGCTCCCGTCTGTGCTGCCGGAGCCTGTGCCTTCTCGTCTACCTTCTTTGCCTCATTGTTGCAAGATGCAAATGCCACAGCAGCAACTGCCAAGGCAGACATCGCACGAAACATATTCTTGTTCATCTTTAATTTGTTTTTTCTGTTAATTTATATTTCCAAGTCTGCAAACCGCAAATATTCCTTTGCAAAGCCACAGACAAACCGATTGCAAAGGTAATGAAAATAGTCATGCCGACAAAATTATTCTCTACATTTTTTGCCCACAACCTGTATTCCATAAGCATGCAAACATTATCCTGCAGTCAAAGAGCAATACTTAACTCGCGGAACAAAACATTATTATATTTATTAAAAAACAGAATAAACCACAGGAAAAAATTAAAATACAGCTTTTGTTTATATAAATAAAGGCTTTATTTTATTACGCAAAACCTTTATTTGTATAAATAAGGTCTATATTTAAACAATTCATGGTTTCGTAACAATTTATTCTCCGCATTTGATATTCTATATAAGTAGACATATTATATTTTCTACGCTTTTCGTTGTTTACATCATTGCTCTTCCCCGACTCTATCGCCTTTTGTATAACGACGAACAGGGGCTGACGAACGGGCTTACACTAACCGTTACCGCACAAAGACTGCGACTTTATAATTATTTTACCTTATTTTTTGGCTATTCGAACAATAATGTTGTATATTTGCAGCCGATTAAGCCTTGCCTCCAAGCTTGAAACTGCCGGCAGATGGGCTTACCACAATGCTATAAAGAACAATTTTCATAAACCAAATAATATTATGAACAAAAGCGAATTGAAACCAGCTTGCGTCTTTGAGCAGTTTGCCAAAGTAAACAAGATTCCCCGTCCTTCAAAGCACGAGGAGAAAATGATTGAGTTCTTAAAGGAATTCGGAGAGTCAAGAAACCTTGAAACCGTGGTCGACAAAACAGGTAACGTGATTATACGCAAACCTGCCACAAAGGGATATGAAGACAGAGAGACCATCATCTTGCAGAGCCACATGGATATGGTATGCGAGAAACTCGTTGACGTGGACATCGATTTTGCAAAAGACCCGATTGAGACTTATGTTGACGGCGAATGGATGAAGGCTAAAGGTACAACGCTTGGCGCTGACGACGGTATCGGCTG
>URLQ01000057.1 GCA_900548745.1 uncultured Prevotella sp. | reverse complement strand
ATTGTTTCTTTGACAACAAGCCAAAGGCATTGCAAGGATACTGCATCGAAGACACCAAACAGCTGTCACTATTCTAAGGGCAAAACAACTTCTTTCAACCTTCTGTTATTACCCTCTCTTAATGGTATGGGGAGGTGGCGTATTCACGCTGCATTTATATTGTATAAAACACTCGGTTATCCCGAACTGGGGTATATCTTATCGACATAGCTCATACGCCTTAGCGTCTGAAGCCTTCCGCTCTTTGCAGAGTCTGCTAACAACTTTTTGTATTCATCTATGGTGATGGATGGATGACTTGATGCCATCTCTGCTATATGCTTGAACTCTGTTCGGTAGAGATAGGCATTGTCTTTACTCGTTTGCTCCTCAATATACTTAAGCAACGGCTTAATGTCAGAGCCCGCTATATCTTTTATATTCATAGGCGTAGTAGTATTACGCCTGCAAAAATAAAAATTTAATGCGAACTTTTATCGCCTGATTGGCTAATAACCATTAGCATCGGCGGCAAAAAGTTCGCATTAAATAAAAGTTCGCATAACACACCACCGTACGTGCGGTTCCGCATACGGCGGTTCCTATTTTGAATACCATTCGAGATACGCATCCATTAAAGTAGCATACCCTGCCGCCGCTCTCCTTCAGTAAACGCTGGCTGCGCCAGTCAGAATGCCAGCTTTGCAGGTGGGGAGAAGCATAATACCCCTAACTTGTCAGTTAAGTAGCAAAGAATGCCACACCGTTAATTGATAACAGCGGATGCCAAAGTCCATAAACAAACCCTGATGGATATATTCTTGTATTCATTGTTATATTGTGTATCTATTTTCGGCCGCAATGATTGTTCAAACGAGAGCAAAGCCGAGCTTGCTTGAGCAATGTAGAGTGCAGCCAATCTTCACATTTTCTCGTTTGCAAAGGTACGGCAATAATCTCTGCAACACAGTTGCAGAGATTGCGTCAGCACTTGTATTTGGACAAAAAAGTGAAAACCTTTTCACCTCTTGTCTTTAATAAACCGTAAAGACTGAATAAACGTAGCGTTTTTCCTTGCCATTTATTTCTATCTCCCTGCCCAAGCGGTATTCGCCAGGAGAGAAATCTTTCTCGTAGTCCTCGCTTCGCAGAGGAATATTTATGTCATAGCTTCCGCCGTTGCCAATATTCACCGCCAACAGGGTGACTGAATACAACGCTCCGCCCTTGCTCCTTTCCCTGTGTTCAAAGGGTATCCAATTTTCGCCAATCTTTTTCTCAACAACCCTTTTGCCTTTTAGCGAAATTGATGAACACTTAGTGTTGTTGACAATCTTGGCAGACACAATGGTGTCAACGGGTGCCTTGAAACGATTTGCAGACAATTCCATCATGATGCTGTCACCGCTATCGCTGTGCAAACTGTCACTCAGAGCCACCGCAACGGAATCGTTGCCGTTTGAGCCAGTGGCTTGTGTGGAGCATCCTGTAAAAGAGCTACATATGGACAATGTTAATATACATATCAGATTTCTCATACGTTCAATACCTTTTAAGATTCAATGCTTTCAAAACGTTATCCGCCTTAGAGTAGATGAGATAGTTCTTTCCCATTTTCTCAGGGTATCCATATACGACACCGACTGTCAAGCGTGTATTATACTTCGATATATAGGTGTATACAATTCCACCGCTATCTCCTCCATCTGCGGTACATTTCACAAGTGTCATATCAGAGAATGTCGCCGTTTTGTCTCCAGACAGAACAGTACAATCTATATCCTGTATATAACCACCTGTGCGTTTCGTTGTTGCGCCATATTTGTTCACGTATGTCCCTTCTCCTGGTTTGTTTGTCGTCGTCGATAGAACACTGCTTGAACTGCCACCAATATAATTGTTGATGTTGAATTCATCCAAATAGCCGCATGGAATAAAAGAAGCTTCGGCATTTCCTGTTGAGACAATTCGGGAAGAACAAATGCCAAAAGGATTGAAATCTTTATCATAACAGTATTGCCCAACGCTGACCACATGCCCTGCGGTCACTAATCCACAACGTTTTTGTCCAGAAGTCTCTTGGGCGCGAAATGCGAATGTGCCGTAGATAGGTTTATCATCTGACATTGAAATAAGACACGTATCACCTGCGCCAATAGGAAATTTAGATATTGTAGCCAATGTTGTGTAAGAGCGCGTATTAACAAGCTGTGTGGAAAGGCAAGGATTATCTGTATTGATTTTTCCCATGTTTGTGAACACTACAGCAGGGTTATCGTAAAAATTTTTAAACTCCTTTATTCTTGATTGAGAACAATCGGCAAGATAAACTACAACAGCGTTGTTTTTCTGACTGATACCGATGGCTGTTAAGTTACTTTTCAAACTTGTGCTCATTTCAGCATATTTTGAATACAGATGTGACTTTATATTTTTCAACTCTTGCAATGAATACACACATCGTTTAAATTTCAACAGAGAACTATTTACGAGGGATTTTATCCTGTTAACACCACTAACGGAATCCCCCTTTATTGAAATGGTCAAAAATCCATCTTTTTCGATGAAAGAACCACCATAGTAGTCTGGATAGCTGTCCTCACCATCCACAGATCTCGTGGCAACCTTAATTTTTGCAAGCAAACTGGCGTTTATCTCGTTAGCTTCTTCCTGACAGTCGGAAGGCACTTCTTGAAGTAAAACGTAAGATTGATTTTGACTTTCATCTATAGCCGTTACGTCTGTATCGTTATCAGAACTGTCAAAATCATCATCCTTATTGCAACCAACGATTGTAATAACGCCCCAACACAAACAAAAATAAAATATAAATTTCTTCATACGCATAATATTTAAGGATTTCTATAAAATATTACAAATTTAAGAACATAAACAGTTTGTTGTTTGTTTTATTAACCATAATTAATAAATTTAACATTACAGTTCTTAAGTGACTTGATGCTTCATCACCATGTTGTTGAGGTGTCAATGGAGAGCACCATCGTCTACTGGATTCCAATATGGCGTGTGCTGTCTCCACACTTCAAGCTGAATCTTGCTAATCCCAGCTCCCTGATCGCAAGAGTGACGTGAAGGATGCGCAGTGGATTGCCGAGTGTACGATGAAGGAGCTTATACGCGGCAGCTTCGTACCTCCTGAGACAATCCAACAGCTGCGTCAGTACGACCGCCGTATATTCGACCTCAACGAGGAGATAGTAAGAAAACTGTCAAAACTTGATGCCGTGCTGCAACGCTGCAACATACGTCTGAGCAACTACTTCCCATTCTATCTACGTTAATTTTTGTTATCTCTTGCTAGTAGAATTGTGTTTTGGTACGTTATTGTTTCTGATTTGTTTCTTTTGGGGTTTTACTGCTTTAAATGGTGTTGTGTTTCAAGTAGTTACATCAAATCAGCAGAATATCAAGAAGAAAAACGTGATGTCAATTACACGAAAAAGAAGAAGTTCATTGAAAATACAGTAATTCATATACAAGCTGACAATCAGCAATATACAATTACTGCAATCGACATGAAGAATGCCTTTATCCGACTTGTGGCTTTCCTGTTCGAGAACCATCTGCTGGAGGGATACCGCTTGGTGTTCTTTACGGATGGTGCCTCTGTCATTCGTGACTACATAGAGAAGTACTTCGGCTTTAGGCAGCATATCATCATACTTGACTGGCTTCATCTCAAAAAGAAATGCAACGAGTTCTTAAGCATGTGCTTAAAAGGTTCAAAAGAGGACAAGGCTGAAATTAAGCAGCATCTTGTATCTATCTTGTGGACCGGCAGGATAGACAAAGCCATCAAATATCTTGAAACGCTCAAACTCGCCAACATCAGAAATGCCAACAAGGTAACGGATTTAAAGGATTACCTGAACAGAAAGTCGCCAAATGTGACCTGTTATGCACTGCACCGTGAGCTGAACTTGCGCATATCAAGCAATAGAGTGGAAAAGGCGAATGATATTGTCGTTGCCACTCGCCAGAAGCACAATGGTATGTCATGGTCAAAATCCGGAAGTGGCGCTTTGGCAATCATTACTGCTACAAGGATCAATGGTGAGTTAGAAAATTGGATGGCAACGGGAGAGGTGGAATTCAAGATGGTCGGATAGTCATTTCAACCGTACAGGTCGAAATATTTTTCACGCGAAGACTATTCATAGTATTAATCTCCTGCAGATGAACACAGATGATTTTCTCTGAGGACACGGAGATAAGTATTCTGCACATGGATGTTATTTTTGAACACGAATAAATCTCTAAATATTGCGAGACTCTTGATTTAATCGTACCTTTGCATCATGATTTCTTGCAGAAATGCAATAAAAGCAGAACAAGGCAAAATACAAAAAGAACGATAGTTGCCCAAACGTAGCGTTCTTATTGAAAAAGCAAATACCATCAAGCAGTTAAACAATACATCATTATGACATTAACTATGAAAAGAGCAACGAAGAACAAATGTGCCATGCTGATGATATGTATGGCAATATGTGGAATCCTGTCGTGCCAGACACAGAACCGCAGCAACGACGAGGGTTTCAAAAGCCTTTCCGTACAGGAATACGAGAAGGCTATAGGGAAGAAGAACGTGGTAAGACTGGATGTGCGCACAGCCAAGGAGTTTGCCGAAGGGCATATCGAAGGGGCTGTGAATTTCGACGTGCTGAAGAGCGACTTCGAGAAAAAGGCTACAGCCACGCTGCCGAAGAATAAAACCATCGCCGTGAACTGCCGCAGCGGAAAGCGGAGCAAGACGGCGGCTGCTATCTTGGCGAAGAACGGATACAGAGTTGTTGAACTCGACAGCGGCTACAACGGATGGACAAATGCCGGGAAAAAGACAGTAAAAGAATGAGGATGGAAAAGAATATGACTATACGACATTCCAAAACGTCAGACCTTCCCCGACTGATGGAAGTCTTCGAAGTGGCAAGGAGCTTTATGGCTGAAACAGGCAACCCCAAACAGTGGGTCGAAGGATATCCGAGCGAGGAAGTAATTATGGAGGATATCGGCAACGGCGACAGCTACGTTGTAGAGAAAGACGACAAGGTGGTTGCGACCTTCGTGCTCAGAGAGGGTGACGACCCCACCTACGACATAATATACAACGGCGAATGGCTAAACAGCGAACCGTATGCTACCATCCACCGCATAGCCACTTCGGGCGAAGCGAAAGGTATTATGCACATCGTGATGCAGTTTGCCAAGCAAAGGCATGACAATATACGCATTGATACACATGAGGACAACAAGGTTATGCGGCATCTGATAATGAAGGAAGACTTCAAGTATTGCGGCGTAATACGTTGTTGGTCAGGAGCGGAGCGACTTGCCTATCAGTTCTCCAGACATAAATAAGCAGCAGATGTGGTAGCTTTGTATTTCTACGATAAAACACGAAATATGACAAACGGAAACAACACCCCAAGAGCAATGAACATAGAGCAGGTGCGGGAATATACGCTATCGCTGTATGGCGTGACCGAAGACCAGCCTTTCGGCGACGACAACATAGTCTTCCGCATTGAGGGCAAGATATTCCTGTGCTTATGGTTAGGCGAGGAAATGAATACCCTGGCTTTAGACGCAAGACACAAGTTTGCATGCAAGCTGCCACCGGAAAGAAATGAGGCTCTGCGCGAACGCTACGGTGCCGTCACACCTGCCTTCCACTGGAACAAGAAACATTGGAGCGATATATATTTCGAACAGCTCAGTCCCGACCTTGTAGCGGCATTGATAAAAGAATCATACGAGTTAGTCGTCAGCAACCTGCCAAAGGCGGTGAGGGGAAAATATCAAATCGGAAATTAACTAATCAATAAAATGAAAGCATACACATACATAAAGAAGGGAAAGTTTGCCCTGACAGAAAAGCAGAAACCGGAGATACAGGAAGCGACGGACGCAATAGTGCGGGTGACGCTTGGCAGCATCTGTACAAGCGACCTGCATATAAAGCACGGAAGTGTGCCAAGAGCCGTACCGGGAATTACCGTAGGCCACGAGATGGTGGGCATAGTAGAGGCTATAGGCAGCAAAGTGAAAGGAGTAAAGGTAGGAGACCGAGTGACGGTAAACGTGGAGACCTTCTGCGGAGAATGCTTCTATTGCAAGCATGGCTACGTTAACAACTGCACCTCACCCCACGGCGGATGGGCACTGGGCTGCCGTATAGACGGAGGACAGACGGAATACGTTCGTGTGCCATTGGCTACGCAAGGACTGAACCGCATACCCGACAGCGTGAGCGATGAGCAGGCTCTCTTCGTGGGCGATGTGCTTGCCACTGGCTATTGGGCAGCACGCATCAGCGAAATAACAGAAGAAGACACGGTGCTCATCATCGGAGCCGGACCAACCGGCATCTGCACTCTGCTGAGTGTAATGCTCAAGCAGCCCAAGCGCATCATTGTATGCGAACAGTCGGAAGAGCGCAGATCCTTCGTCAGAGAGCATTATCCTGAAGTGCTGCTCACAACACCCGAGGAATGTATAGAGTTCGTCAAGAAGAATAGTGACCACGGCGGAGCCGACCGTGTGCTGGAAGTGGCAGGCGGAAAGACTACCTTCCAACTGGCATGGCAATGCGCAAGGCCAAACGCCATCGTAACTATTGTCGCGCTCTACGACGAACCGCAACTGTTGCCCCTGCCAGATATGTACGGCAAGAACCTTACTTTCAAGACTGGCGGCGTAGACGGTTGCGACTGCAAAGAGATTCTCCGTTTGATTGAACAGGGGAAGATTGACACCACACCTCTTATCACCCACCGTTTTCCACTTAGCTGCATCGAGGAAGCCTACCGCATCTTCGAGAACAAGAAGGACGGAGTGATAAAGATTGCCATCTATAACGAATAAAAAGGGAGGATGACCATCGGCTAATATGACACAGGAGATTATCGACCGCATAAACCTTCTTGCCCGGGAGGGCGACCCGTTCCTCTTTGTTATAAACTACAGGGGCGACGATGCCTATATCCGCAAGCTCGCTGATATTGACCCTCGGGAATGTCTCTACGACTTTGAGGGAACAGGTAACGTGGAGGAAACGACAGCACGCGCTCTTCCGTCTTCCGTAACATGGGAGGTGGATGCGCCCCAATATGACGACTACAGCAGGAGTCTGAATATAGTGAAGAGCAACATCATTGCCGGCAACAGCTATCTTGCCAATCTTACCTGCAAGGTGCCTGTAAGGTGCAACCTCTCGCTCCACGACATTTTCCTGAATGCCAAAGGAAAATACAAGCTGCTACTTAGAGGAGAGAAAAGCCGTGGCAGACGCTTTGTTTGTTTCTCGCCCGAGAGATTCCTTAAGATACACGATGGCAGGATATATTCATACCCCATGAAAGGAACGTTGGACGCTTCCATCCCCAATGCCGAGGATATTCTGATGGCAGACAGGAAGGAGGCTGCCGAGCATGCCACCATAGTGGACCTGATACGCAACGACCTGAGCCGTGTGGCAACACAGGTGAGAGTGGACAGATACCGCTACATAGATGTCCTGCACACCAACAAAGGCGATATTCTGCAGACAAGTTCCGAAATAAGCGGACAGTTGCCTGACAACTACAGTGAGCATCTGGGCGACATCATTGCCGCGCAACTCCCTGCCGGTTCCATCACGGGGGCACCAAAGCGGAAAACCGTTGAGATTATACAAGAGGCTGAAGGCTATGATCGTGGGTTCTACACCGGAGTGATGGGAATATACAGCGAGGGAAACCTGAACTCAGCCGTGATGATTCGCTTCGTGGAACAGGACGCAGAAGGCAGGCTGGCGTTCAAGGCTGGCGGAGGAATAACCGCCAAGAGCGACTGTCGGAAGGAATACGAGGAGGTTATACAGAAGATTTATCTTCCATTTGAATAATTAAACCCAAAACGGTCATTAGGTCGTTAAATGTGTTTTTTTACAACTGCTTGCAGTCTTTTGTTTTTTTATAAGGCGTCTTTTGTCCGTTTTTAATTCGCAATAGCTCGCTATTACTCATTAAAAGCCAAACAAAATCCACTCTTCTAAAAATCAAAATACAAGCAAGCCCTAATGACCGATTTGGGTTAAAGTTTTTATTTAACATGAGCGTACAATTCGTTGAAACGATAAAGATAAAAAACGGCAAGGCAATGTTCCTCGGCTATCATCAGGCAAGAATGGAAAGAACCATCAGTCGTTTCTTTCCCAAGCTTGCCGTTTCAGCCATGCCCGGCCTGGAACAAATAGTGGAAGCCACGGCAGATATGGAGCTTTACAAGGCTCGTGTGGTATATGGCGAGCAGGGAGTGGAACTGATGGAATATGCCCCCTACTCCATGCGCCAGATACATTCGCTGAAAGTAGTATGCGATGATGATATTGAATACAGTTACAAGAGCACCGACCGCTCCAGGCTAAATGCTCTGGTGGAGAAGAAAGGTTGCTGCGACGAGATTGTAATCATAAAGAACGGTCTCGTCACCGACACCTCCTTTACCAACATAGCCATCTACGACGGTACAAGCTGGCTCACACCGAAGCATCCGTTGTTGGCAGGCACGAAACGTGCTTATCTTCTGGACCATGGCATCATGAAGGAAGCCGACATAACTGTAAATGATTTGATGAGAGCAAAAATACTGAGTCTCTTTAATGCCATGATAGACTTCGGCGAAAGGGAGATTCCTACCAGTCAAGTCATAATATAGTCTCTTAACAACCCATATTTATTTAAAGTAACATTTATACTATGGAAAGAAAAACAAAAGTAATGAGCTGCAACCAAGCATTATGGCTGATACTTATGCTTATATTGCCTTTGCAGACTATTGCAGAAGAATTATCCTATCGTTCCCAGAATCTGCCAGACAGTAAATCATCCAGCTTATAGATGGATGGCTGAAAGAATAACGGAGTAAAGAAGATTATGAAACTGACATACATTTTCCATAGTGGCTTTGTGTTGGATACAGATAATTGTATACTTGTATTCGACTATTGGCTTGACCCGTCTGATGTGATGAAAAACTACGTCAACCCAAGCGGCAGCAAACGCATATACGTGTTTGCAAGCCATTTTCATCCTGACCATTTCACGAAGAGGATATTCGAATGGAGAGACGACAATCCTTTCTCTGAATATACCTACATATTGTCTAAAGACATATTGAAACACCGCAGAGCGCAGAAAGAGGATGCCGACGTATGGATGGCACGTGGAGCAGTATGGAAAGACGGAAACATTACAGTTGTTGCTACGGGCAGCAATGATAGTGGCGTGAGCTGGATTGTTGAGGTTGAAGGGAAACGAATATTCCATGCCGGCGATCTTTGTAACTGGTATTCACGATTCCTTGCGGAAGATCCTGTCCCGGAATGGATTGAGAGCGATGAGTTCGGACGTATTAACCCTTTGTATGAAGAAAAGCGTTTCTTGGGCGAGCTGAAAGACATACGTAAAATTACCGACACATTCGACCTCGTAATGTTCCCCATAGACGGACGTATCGGCAACGGATATACACTTGGCGCACGACAGTTCATAGACCGCTTCAAGGTAGGCATGCTGGTTCCCATGCACTTCGTAATGAGTGGCTTTGAGTCAGCCTGGCGTATGAAACCGTTCTGCCAAGAGAAAAACATTCCATTCTGGTGTATCGACAAGGAAGGAGCTTGCATTACGTTATAACATGTAATAGCATTGTAACAGGCTTTAAGCATATATAAAAACAACTGTAACATATTTGAAATACATAAATTTTAACTTTGCACCCGAATTTCAGATCATAACAAATCTGGGATTCGGGTGCTTTCGTGTAATGCATATTATATTCAGGATAATATCATGTTATATACGACACCTTATTATATAAATACATTAGAACAATAAACAAGTCAAGAATGGAAAAGAAAACATTGAGAGGAACAAGCAGAAACAGTATCGCCGTATGGTCGATGGCTGCAATGATGCTGATGAGCAGTTTCAACCTTAAGGCACACAACGCTACAGAATCGTATTACGACACAAAGACAGCAACATGCACTACCGGGCAAGGCAAGACCAGTCAGCCCACCGACAACACAGCGGAATGGGAAAAACTGAAAGGAGAAATTACGCTCTATATGACCAACGACATGGGACGCAACGGTTATTACGACCAGAAGCCTATTGCCGAACTGATGGGCAGAATGGCGGATGTAGTAGACCCGGAATGTGTGCTTGCCGTGGGGGACATACATCACTTTAATGGTGTGGCTTCGCTGCAAGACCCGCTGTGGATGACAAACTACGAGTTGATATATTCCCATCCCGATCTGATGCTCGACTGGTTCCCCGTATGCGGAAACCATGAATACCGCGGCAACACGGAGGCTTTCATGAGCTATGGCAAGGTGAGCCGACGCTGGATGATGCCGGCAAAGTATTACACCAAGGTGTTCGACCACAAGGGAACCACCGTGCGCATCGTAATGCTCGACACCACACCGCTCATCGATTCCTACCGCAAGAACTCTGAAGTTTATCCCGATGCCTGCAAGCAGGATATGGAGGCACAGCTATCATGGTTGGACTCTACATTGAAGAATGCAAAGGAAGACTGGGTAATAGTACTTGGCCACCACCCTATCTATGCCGAAACAGGCAAGAAGGCGAACGAACGTCTCGACATGCAGAAGCGTCTTCTGCCGATACTTCATAAATATAATAATGTGGCAATCTATGCCTGCGGACACATACACAACTTCCAGCATATCCGCAAGAAGGGCGACAATATAGACTATGTCGTAAACTCCTCTTCATCGCTTGCACGTCCTGTAAAGCCTATCAACGGAACAGTATTCTGTAGTTCAGCCGACGGATTCTCTGTATTTACGGTGGACAAGAAGCAGCTGCGCATGTCGATGATTGACAAGGATGGAAACATCATACACACCATCACAAGAACCAAATAATAAGAAAGAAACAACAGAAAAAGAAAGTTTGAAGGATTCAACAGAACTATAATATAGATGAAAAAGATTCTACTCAGCGCGGCACTCCTTGCCGCCTATGCCACTACCGCCTCTGCACACACCATTGACGGCGTGGTAAAAGACAACAAGACGGGCGAACCGCTCATCGGTACCGTGATACGGGTGAAAGAACTGACCGACGTCAGTACCACGACCGGTCTCGACGGTTCATTCACTTTGCACGAACTGCCCGACAAAGGGAAGCTGACACTCATCATCTCCTACATATCATATAAGACGAAGGAGATTGTGGTGGACGTGGCAAGGAAAGACAAAGTGGACATACCGATGGACGAAGACTCAAGACAGTTGGGCGAAGTGGTAGTGACAGGCCACCGCGAATACCGCAGCGACCGTAGCGCCATCGACCTGGAGAAGAATGCCGGTACGGTGCTCAACGTGATGAGTCAGCAGAGCATACAGCTCTCGCCCGATGTCAATGTGGCAAGTGTCTTGCAGCGCGTATCTGGAGTGACAATGGAACGCGACGCATCAGGAGAGGCTTCATACGCCATCCTCCGAGGCATGGACAAGCGCTACAACTACACTCTCGTTAATGGAGTGAAGATACCAAGTCCTGACGACAAGAACCGCTACATACCACTCAACATATTCCCTTCCGACCTTATGGACCGCCTCGTGGTGTCGAAGTCGCTAACTGCCGACATGGAAGGCGATGCAGCCGGAGGTGTTGTCAATATGGTCATGAAGAATGCACCGTCGCGTTTCGAGCTTCAGGCTAACGCAGCCATCGGAGCAACCGACTATTTCTGGAAGAACGGCAGAGACTATCTCACGAGCGACCGTTCCGACTATACCCGCAAATCACCGTATGAAGCATTCGGTCCTGCCTACAAAGCCACGATGGAAGACTTCAAGAACGGTCCTGTACGCTTGGAACGCCACTCCTCTCCTGCCCCCAACTTCATCGGCGGACTGAGTATTGGCAACCGTTTCTGGAACGACCGTATAGGAGTGATTCTTGCAGGAAGCATGCAGAACACTTTCCGTGGCACGGAACGAACATACAACTCCGTGAAGATGGCTTCGGGAGAACAAGCAATGTACATCTCCAGTCTGCACCACCGCTACTACAGCATCCACGACCTCACAGCCGGTGCTCACGCCAAGATAGACCTCACGTTGCCGGGACACAAGCTGGAATGGTACAACATGTTTGTACACTCCAACTCCAAAGGCGTAAGATACAACAACGGCATAAGCACGGAATACATCTCTGCTGACTCCTACACCCAGGACGACGAGGTGCGCTCCACATCAACCACACAGAGCATCTTCGCCACCAACCTGAAGGGAACACACAGTCTGACGAAAGATCTCACCCTTGACTGGTCGGGCATCTTCTCACAGGCAAAGGAGGAAGACCCCGACAGAACATACGTCTCGCTGACAAACACCGTGAGCTGTTCTGCCGACGGTGAAGGCGACGCCGTTTCAGGTTCTATCTGGGATGAAGACAAGAACATCACGAAGACACTGCCCAAGTCCTCAGAGCGCCGCTTCCAGCACAACAAGGACACCGACTGGGCAGGCTACATAAACCTCTCTTACAACACCCACTTCAGTAACGGCATGGATGCTCTTTGGAAGGCAGGAGCACAGTACCGACGCAAGGAGCGCAGCAACAGATTCTACTCCTACATCTTCAATCCTGTCGACATCTCGCAGACACTCGACGGCAACGGATACGAGCAGTTCGCCAACATCGACTGGGTATGCAAGACCCCCTATTCGCAGGCCTCACAACTGAACTACGACTCCAAGGAGCACATCGGCGGAGCCTATGCCATGGTAACGCTGAAGAGTAAGTTAGGAGAACTCAACGCCGGTTTCCGTGCAGAGCACACCAATCAGATTTATACCATGCTCCAGCATTTCCGCAACATTGGACAGGTGGGCGAGCAGAGCTACTGGGACTACCTGCCGTCGGCTTCGGTAAAGTGGACACCTACCCAAAAGATGAACGTGCGCCTCTCCTACTACCGCAGCATCAACCGTCCGGGCTTCTACGAGATTGTGCCTTATCAGATTCAGGGCGAGGAGTATCAGGAGAAAGGAAACCCTAACCTGAAACGGGCACGCATCGACAACATCGACCTGCGCTGGGAGTGGTTCCCGAGCAAGACGGAACAGATTCTTGCCGGCGTGTTCTATAAGTATCTGAAAGACCCTATCGAACAGGTCTTCGTGACTTCCGACGGAAAGATCGGAGCCGGAACGGATGCCTACTACATGCCCGACAATCTTGGCAACGCCAAGAACATGGGCTTCGAGATAGACGTGATAAAATACATCCGCCACTTTGGAGTAAAGGCAAACTACACATACACCTACTCTCGCATCACCACCTCGAAACGCGAGTATAAGGAAGGCAGCGCAGAATACAAGACCGGTGTGACACAGACCCGTCCGCTCGTCAACCAGGCTCCGCATACAGCCAACATCTCCCTGCTCTACAAGGACACCGAACACGGATGGAACGGACAGCTTGCCGCTTCATACACAGGACCGAAACTTGCCCTCGTGTCGCCATTCAAGGATGCCGACCAATGGGACAAGGCGATGTTCGGACTTGACCTCAGTGCGGAGAAGAAGTTCCAGAACGGAATTTCCATCTTCTTCAAGGCGAACAACCTGCTCGACGCCAAGCGCGAGAGATACCTGAAGACGGTGAATCCGGACAATCTGGAATACGAGGGACAAAAAAAGAACAAAACCATCGTGGGAACATACCGCTATGGAAGGACATTCCTGCTTGGTGTAAGATATAAATTGTAATGTTCTGTCTGTAAAGTGTTTAAATCAGGCTTACGCCTATATCAGTAATTCATAAAAGAAAAAAGTAAAAATGTTAAAGTCTAAAGTAATATACAGCGTGCTGCTGATGGCGGCAACAACAATGTTCTCCGTATCTTGCGAGAACGACAACATCAACCCATACGACTATGTGAGCAACGGCAATGACAACAACCAGAACCAGGGTTCCACCGAAATCCTCAAAACGACAGTGGCAGAATACCCCGTAGGCTCACTCGTTTGGACCAAGGACACCACCCTGGCGGAGAGCGTGGAGATACCCGTTGGCACCTCGCTCTATATCGAGCCGGGCGTGACAGTCACTTGCAAGTCGGGAGTTCAGGTGCCAGTGGAAATAGTCGTTCTTGGAAACCTCTATTGCATGGGAACGGCGGAGAAGCCCGTCACTTTCACCTCCGACACAAAGAAGCCTGCAGACTGGGGCGGCATCATCTGCGGTTACAACTCCGAGGAAGTGGTGCTCAACCATGTTGAAATAGCTTACGCCGGAGCCACACCTACCGAGTCGTCGGCTTCCTTCCAGAACAAACTCTTCAAGACCACAATCGACGGCGGTGTGCCTGCCTTCCACTTCTGCAACGTGAACGGTAAGTTCGTAATGGCAAATAGCTTCCTCCACGACAACTATAACGACCAGACTTATTTCACTGGTGGTAACGGAGTAATCATCAACAACATATTTGCCGACTCGGGCAATGCCGCTGACGGTGGCGAGGCTATAAACGTGAAGGCAGGATGCAAGCTCGACATAGCCAACAACATTATCTATAACGCCTGCACCAATGCCTTCAAACTCTCCAATGCCGGCAACAGCGAGGTCATCCCACTCACGGAGATGACCGTATACAACAATACTGTGGTTGACTGCGGATGGCGACGTGCCAAGAACAAGAAGGGCGGCTCTGTATGGGTGGAGAAGGCTGCAAAGCCTGTCTTTGTGAACAATCTCGTCTATGACTCACGCTATGGACTGAAACAGCCTAAGCAGGACGGTGCTGATATGGAGCACAGCCGACTGACACCTAACTTCTATTATGCTTCCACCGACAAGGGTGTTGAGCAGATGGCAGAAGGTGCTTCGCTCGGAATATGGTTCAACACCGACATCAGAAGCAGCGTAGCCGGTCAGTTCAATCCGCTCTTCAAGAATTTCCGTCAGAGCGACATCATGAACATCAACTGCGAGGTGGACTATCTGGAAAAGGGTGCTCCGCTGCCATTCGACAAGAGCTGGAACTTCCATTTCCTGAATGGCAGTCCAGCTCTCTCGGGCGGTGTGACCGACTTCGTGCGTCTCTTCCCCAACGGTATTCCTTTTTTCGGAATGAAGAAGGTGAACTTCTTCGATGCCAACGACGACATCAACTACTACTTCACCGCCCCTCTGCCAAACGCCAGGTTCGGAGCGTGGATGTAATGGCTTTAGGATGTAAGATCCAGAATTCTGACTATATATAAATAAGGTAAGTATATCTGATACGTTATCTGTTGACAATAAAAGATAAAGGTCAGGGTTAACAGATAAAGAGCTGAATATAAAAAGAACAACAGATTGATAATGAAAAAGACAACAACAGTACTTGCTGCTTTGTTCCTGTCGTGCTGCGGCATACAGGCACAGGGCGGCAAGTCCGCTTCGATGACATTCCAACGCCCACGACTTGTGGTGGGCATAGTGATAGACCAGATGCGATGGGACTACCTCAATCGCTATCAGCAACGCTACACCGAGGGAGGGTTAAAGCGACTCCTCACGGAAGGCTACTCGTGCGAGAACACCCGTCTGCCATATATCCCGTCGGTTACGGCAATCGGACACACCTGCATCTATACGGGCAGCGTGCCGACCATACACGGCATTGCCGGCAACAATTTCTATAAGGACGGCAAGAAGGTATACTGCACCGACGACCCATCCGTGCGTCCCGTAGGCACTACAGCCAAGTCGGCACAGATGTCGCCCTGTAACCTGTGGGTGACGACCATCGGCGACGAGATGAAGCTTGCCACTAACGGACGCTCAAAGGTGGTGGGAGTGTCGCAGAAAGACCGTGCCTCCATACTGCCTGCCGGACAGAACCCCGACGGGGCTTTCTGGTTTGACGACCAGACGGGCAACTTCGTCACGAGCTCTTACTACATGGACAAGCTGCCGGAATGGGTGGTAAGCTTCAACAAGGAGAAGCATGCCGCAAAATATCTCTCAAGCAAATGGCAGACACTCTATCCCGAGGATTCCTATACCGAGAGTACAGCCGATGCCACGGACTATGAAGACGGCATAAAGCCCGGCGAGAAGGCTCTGCTGCCACTCGACCTGCCTGCACTCTATAAGAAATACGGCTATGAAACAATTCGCAGGACTCCGTTCGGCAATTCCCTGACATTCGACAT
>URLQ01000056.1 GCA_900548745.1 uncultured Prevotella sp. | reverse complement strand
CCACCAGTACGAAGTCCATAGCTCCACCTGTTCACCAACACACGGTCGCCATCGACGAGCCACGGTCTGATACCCGTCTTTGGCACTGTGTATATGGTGAATGCCACTCCGCGGAACAACAGCATCACTATCGCTGCCGCAACAATGGCGATTATGAATCTTATGGAGTTTCGCATTTACTCTTCATTTTACAGAGGCAGACAGAGGGACAGAACAAACGGTGTTTTTATCTGACCTCCATCACTTTATATTGTCCTGCCTCCTTTATTTTATATTGTCAACAAAGTTAAACAGTCGGCTCCAGCGTATTCCGGAGAATCCTCTGCGGTCTGGATCACTCGACCACCAGATGAATATCGGCTTACCCACGATATGGTCTTCCGGAACAAAGCCCCAATAACGGGAGTCAGCTGAATTATGACGGTTGTCACCCATCATCCAGTAGTAGTCCATCTTGAAGGTATAGTGGTCGGTCTGTTTGCCATTGATATATATCTTACCGCCTTTCACCTCAAGAGTGTTATGCTCATAAGCCTGGATAGGACGCTCATATATAGCGATGTTATCCATAGTGAGCTTGACGGAAGCACCCTTCTTCGGAATCCATATCGGACCGTAGTTGTCACGTGTCCAACCAGTCACGGCATCAAGAGGATAGAGCATGTCGTTCTTAAGTTCCGGTGCAAGCTTTATGCTCTTCACTATAGCCTTGTTTGCAGCGAGAGCCTTTGCCGCATGCTTTGTCAGAGGCATGTAGCCATTCTGGTTCAGGCTCGTCAGGTCTTCCATGCTGATGCCCAAGTCCTTCATCATCTCATCCGGAATAGGCTGGTTGAGCTGCACATTATATGTATACTGCACATTGTCCGGTTCCTTGTTTGGCTTGCCGTCAAGATAAACGATATGGTTCTTTATCTGAAGAGTCATTCCCGGCAGACCCACACAACGCTTCACATAGTTCTCACGACGGTCGGTAGGACGGCTGATTATCTCCCCGAACTGTTGGGCATTGCTTGCCACATAGTCTCTACCTGTCTTATATACATGCTTGAAATAGTCGTATCTCTGCTGCGGATTCATCTTTGACAGGTCTACCGGCTCTCCTTCAAGCAGCTGATAGCCTGTGGCATAACAGATGTCACGATAGAAGTCAGCATTCTGATAGTTCTCCACCAGCGTGTCGCCAGCCGGATAGTTGAACACTACGATATCGTTCAGCTTCACATTGCCCAAGCCCTTTACACGTCGGTATTCCCAATGAGGCCATTCGATATACGACTTAGCGTTGATAACCGGCAGGGTATGCTGTGTCAACGGCATCGTCAACGGTGTTTCCGGAATACGTGGGCCGTAGCTTACTTTACTTACAAAGAGATAGTCGCCCGTAAGGAGTGACTTCTCAAGTGATGATGACGGTATCACATAGTTCTGGAAGAAGAACTGGTTGATGAAGTATACAGCAACAAGAGCGAACACCAAAGCATCCACCCACGACATTATGAAACGTGTAGGACCTTCAGCATCTTTCCACCACTGCCATCTTATCTTCTTTGATATATATACATCATATATGAACGGTACCACAATCAGTCCGAGCCAACTCTTTACCCATACGAGGAAGAGGAGATACAATACAAGAACAGCTATGAACTTTGTCCACTGAACTTTCATGTTCAGCTTTTGTTTTTCCTTGTCTATCATTTCGAAATAATATTTAGAATTTGAACATATCGCTTATTGTCAGCAATCCTTTATGGTCTTTGGTATATTCTGCAGCGAGCACAGCACCGAGAGCGAAGCCCTTTCTTGAATGGGCATCATGAGTGATTGTTATGCTGTCGGCATCGCTGTCGTATATTACCGAATGTATGCCTGGCACCTCATCGCGGCGGATACTCTCAATAGCGAGCTTGTCGGCAGCCACATCATTCGTTCCTTCCACGGTGCCGTCGGCAAGGCGCTGCACGCCTTTCACCCAGTCAGTTTTGCGGTCTATATTGTCTATTATATCTTCCGCAAGCGTTATTGCCGTGCCGCTCGGAGCATCAAGCTTGTGAATGTGGTGGGTTTCCTCCATACGGACATCATACTGTGTGAAGCCATTCATTATCTTAGCGAGATAACGGTTCACGGCAGAGAATATCGCAACGCCAATAGAGAAGTTGGAAGCCCAGAACAAAGTCTGTCCACCTTCCTCTGAACACATCTGACGCACATCATCACCATGATCCTTCATCCAGCCGGTAGAACCGGAAACGACCTTAACGTTATTCTTGAAAGCCTTCAGGTAGTTGCCGTATGCCGCTGTGGGATTGGTAAACTCGATAGCCACATCAGCACTCTTGAATGCCTCGCTGTCAAAATCCTGTTGGTTGTCAACATCTATGATGCTTACTATTTCATGACCACGATCCTTGGCAATCTGTTCTATCATCCTGCCCATCTTTCCGTAGCCTATCAATGCTATTTTCATAATCCTTATTATATGTTTTTATTTTTATTATTGTAGCTTTTAACGTGCAAATATAATGATTTTAGTTTTTATCCTGCTGATTTTCAACTTAAATTTGCATAAATAGCCAATCTAAGTGGCATAAGTCTGCAGTTTATGCTATATTTGCAAATTCTAAAACAATATATTGGAGCAGTATGGTATTAAATTATATTTGGATAGCCTTTTTCGTCATTGCCTTTATCATCGCATTGGTAAGACTTGTAATAATGGGGGATTTTGATGTCTTCCCGGCAATGATGAATTCCACTTTCGAGTCGTCAAAGACCGCTTTCGAGATTTCCCTCGGACTTACTGGCGTGCTGTCTCTATGGCTCGGCATAATGAAGATTGGAGAGAAAGGCGGCATGGTGAATGCCTTGGCAAGACTGCTGTCTCCTGTTTTCTGCAAGCTCTTCCCCGACATTCCGAAGGGACATCCTGTCACCGGCTCCATATTCATGAATATTGCGGCAAACATGCTCGGACTCGACAATGCGGCAACGCCACTCGGACTGAAGGCGATGGAACAACTGCAGCAGCTGAACACGAAGAAGGACACAGCGACGAATCCTATGATTATGTTCCTTGTCCTTAACACCAGCGGACTTACTCTTATCCCCGTGAGCATAATGGTGTATAGGGCACAGCTGGGAGCAGCACAGCCTACGGACATATTCATACCAATCCTTCTCGCCACGTTCTTCTCCACTATATCCGGAATAATAATAACAAGTCTCTATCAGCGCATAAACCTGCTCAACAAGGTAATGATTCTTACCGTTGGAGGCATGTGTGCTGTTGTCGCTGCTATTATATGGGGCTTCGGACAACTCGACAAAGACCAGATGAACATTGTCAGCACCACCGTTGCCAACATTCTCCTGATGACTATCATCGTCGGCTTTATCCTTGCCGGAGTAAGGAAGAAGGTGAATGTGTACGACGCCTTTATCGAGGGAGCTAAAGAAGGTTTCCAGACTGCCGTGCGCATTATCCCTTATCTCGTGGCTATCCTTGTCGGTATCGGTGTTTTCAGAGCATCGGGAGCCATGGACATGATGATAAACGGCATCAAATGGTGTGTGGAGGCATGTGGAGGAAACACAGATTTCGTTGGTGCGCTGCCTACAGCCCTTATGAAGCCTCTCTCCGGCAGCGGCGCACGTGGCATGATGGTAGATGCCATGACAACATACGGTGCTGACTCTTTCGTTGGCAGGCTGAGCTGTATTTTCCAAGGTTCTACCGATACCACATTCTACATCCTTGCCGTATATTTCGGCAGTGTGGGAATCAGATATACAAGACATGCTGTGGCTTGCGGTCTGCTTGCAGACCTTGCCGGAGTGATAGCGGCAATAGCCATCTGCTACATGTTCTTCTAAAAGTAAAAAGACAATTTATATATTATGGCAAGTTTAAAATCTCTCGCTAAGGACACCGCCATCTACGGACTTAGCAGTATTGTAGGAAGATTCCTCAATTATCTTCTCGTGCCGCTCTACACGGCTAAACTATCTGCGGCAAGTGGCGGATATGGAGTCATCACAAACGTCTATGCATATACGGCTCTCCTGATGGTTATCCTTACATACGGTATGGAGACGACCTTCTTCCGCTTTGCAAATAAGGAAAACGAGAACCCGCAGAAGGTGTATACTACCACTCTCATCAGCGTCGGCTTCACCTCCCTGCTGTTCGTCATCCTCGTTCTGCTGTTCATAAACCCAATTTCTGCGTTTATGGGGTATCAGGACCATAAGTCATACATCTGGGTCATGGCAATCACAGTGGCAATTGACGCATTCCAATGTATACCGTTTGCCTATCTCAGATACAAGAAACGCCCTATCAAGTTCGCCGCTCTGAAGATGCTCAATATCTTTATGGCTATTGCCCTGAACCTCGTGTTCTTCCTTATACTGCCTAATATTTATGACAGCAACGAAGGAACAGGCTTCATCGCACAGATATACAATCCGACGATAGGTGCTGGATATGCCTTCTATATCAACCTCTTCTGCTCGGCAGTCCTTACGTTCTTCTTCTGGAAGGAGCTGTTCTGCCAGAGATACTCGTTCGACAAGGATCTTCTGAAGCGTATGTTCTCTTATAGCTGGCCTATCCTTGTACTCGGCATCGCCGGGATACTGAACCAGACGGCAGACAAGATTCTGTTTCCTAAGATATACACCGGCCCCGATGCCCACACACAACTCGGCATCTATGGTGCGGCAAGTAAGATTGCCATGATTATGGCTATGATAACACAGGCTTTCCGATATGCCTACGAACCGTTCGTATTCGGAAAGTCCAAAGACAAGGACAACCGCGATACCTATGCCAAGGCAATGAAATACTTCATCATCTTCACCCTGCTTGCATTCTTGGTGGTTGTCGGATATATGGATGTTCTGCGCCACATCATCGGCAGGGACTATTGGGATGGTCTGAAGGTCGTGCCTATCGTCATGGCTGCCGAGATAATGATGGGAGTATATTTCAACCTCTCCTTCTGGTACAAGCTGATAGACAAGACTATCTGGGGAGCTTATTTCTCCGGCATTGGATGTATCGTGCTCATCGCCGTCAACGTCATCTTCGTTCCGAAGTATGGCTATATGGCATGTGCATGGGCAGGCTTTGCCGGCTACGGCACAGCGATGGTCATCTCATATTTCGTAGGACAAAAGAAATACCCTATCAATTATCCGATGAAGGAGATCCTCGTATATGTCCTTATCACCGTGGTGTTGTATTTCTGCATGACGGCAGCCAACAAGAACCTGTCTCTGCCTCTTGCACTCGTTGTCAACACCCTGCTCGGCATTCTCTTCATTGCTTATATAATAAAGAAAGACTTCCCGCTGAGCAGTCTGCCCGTAATAGGGAAAAGATTCAGGAAATAAACGGATTCTGTACAAATCATTCCCGATATATACAAAAAACAGAGGTTTTGCAAATAAAAACAGAAGCAAGACCTCTGTTTTTTTACATTAAATATTGATATATGGAATAAAAAACCGTAAATTTGCCGAAAATATCATTAATGACACATATATGAAAAAGAAAACTTCAATCCTTTTCGCCGGAATGATGGCATTGTCCACCCTGCAGGCTAATGCCGATGAGGGTATGTGGACTCTCTACAATCTTCCTGACGCAGTGTATAACCAGATGAAAGAGTATGGCTTCAACCTGCCATACGACGGACTCTACAGTGGCGACAACGCCATTATGAAATCTGTTATCAACTTCTCAGGCTATTGCTCCGGAGTGGTAGTATCACCAGACGGACTCGTATTCACCAACCACCACTGTGGCTTTGAGGCTATACGCTCCCACTCTACTGTGGAACATGACTACATGCTGAATGGCTTCTATGCCAAGTCGTTTGAAGAGGAGCTGCCTAACGAAGACACTTTCGTCAGCTTCATGGTGGAACAGAAAGATATTACTGAAGAGCTGCGCAAGAAAGGACTCTACGACCTGCCTATCGACAAGCAGTCTGCTTTTATCGATTCTGTAGAAAACGTGATGTCGAAAGACATCAAGGCACAGGACTCTACTCTGCGCCTTGAAATCAAGCCTTACTATGAGGGTAACAAGTTCTATGCTACTACATACCGCGACTTCAACGACGTGCGACTCGTATTCACCGTTCCTAAGTCAATGGGAAAATACGGTGGCGAGACGGACAACTGGATGTGGCCACGCCAGACTTGCGACTACTCTGTATTCCGTATCTATGCTGACCCTAAGACCAACGGACCGGCAGCATACTCCAAGGACAATGTGCCTTACCACCCGAAACACTGGTCAAAGGTTTCTCTCGACGGATATAAAGAGGGTGACTTCGCCATGACTGTGGGCTACCCGGGTTCTACAAGCCGTTATCTCTCTTCATACGGTATCAAGGAGCGCCGCGATGCTCAGAATGCTCCAAGAGCACAGGTTCGTGGCGTCAAGCAGGATATTATGCAGCGCCACATGCGTGCTGACGAGGCTGTACGTATCAAATACGACTCCAAGTATGCACAAAGCTCCAACTACTGGAAGAACTCTATCGGTATGAACAAGTGTATCGACTCTATAGGCATCATCCGTCAGAAGCAGGAGTTTGAACAGCGTATCAAGGCTTACCAGGACAGCACTGGCTATCTGAAAGGAAAGCTCGACTTCGACAAGATGAAGGAGCTGTATGCAAAGCGTATCGGTACATATTATGTTTATACCAACTGGGCTGAGACATTCCGCAATACCAGCGAGTTCAACACTCGTGCAGCAAGGATTCTGAACGGCATGGAAGTGAAGGGCCCGAAGGACAAGCCTGCAAAGCAGTATGTCGTATTTGACGACAACAGCAAGGAGTGGGACGAGGCTCTCGACAAGGATGTTATGGCTGCCCTCATGAAGAACTACCGTGAGCACGTGGATGCAAAGCATCTGCCTGCCTTCTATGCTACTGTTGACAAAGACTTCGGTGGAGACTATGCCAAATATGTAGACTATCTCTACGACAAGTCTATCCTCATGAAGAGCGGCAAGAAGATTTTCTTCAACAAGAAGGGCTACAAGAATGACCCTGGAGTGCAGTACGCTATGGATATAAAGGACATCTTCGACCAGCTCAAGGAACAGATTACTGCTGTAAGCAAGGACATTGAGCAGCAGGAGCGTTACCTCTGCGATGCCAAGATTCGTATGGAGATGGATCTGCCACACTATAGCGATGCCAACTTCACAATGCGTCTGAGCTATGGTCAGGTGAAGAACCTGAACGTTGGCGGCAAGCCTGCTGGTTACTACACTACAGCAGAAAGCATCGTTGAAAAGATGAAGACCGGCGACAAGTTTGTTGACTACTACGCTGAGCCTATCATGCACGAACTGATGGGAGCTAAGGACTTCGGCAAATATGCTGACAAGACAACCGGCAAGATGCAGCTCTGCTTCCTGACCAACAACGATATCACTGGCGGTAACTCCGGCTCTCCTATGTTTGACGGCAACGGAAACCTTCTCGGTCTTGCTTTCGACGGTAACTGGGATTCTCTCTCAAGTGATATCCACTTCGACCGTGTTCTTGCACGCTGTATCGGTGTTGACATCCGCTACATGCTTTATCTCATGGACAAATGGGGACACGCAGACCGTCTGCTTAAGGAGTTAGGCGTGAAATAACATATCTAAATTAAACAATCCATTTGGTATCTATAAACACTACAGATATCAAATGGATTGTTATTATAGCAACAACTACTTAAACCTTTTATATTGAAGAACAGAAGCGATAAAACACAAATCAGATTATTGGAACGGAAGATATTACATCATTAGCAATATCATTCAACACGTCAGTTCTTGCATAAATCGGCAAATCAAATAATTTTATAGTATATGACATTCAAGGAAACATTAGTAAAAACATTTCAATTTAACAAAGCGACAAGCACCGCTGGAAGAGCAAAGCGGTCAGAATTCTGGTATACAACAGCGATATGCGTTGTCATGTCTGCCATAATAGATGCGTTTTCTTATGTATTAACAGAGAAGATATGGGGCAATGAGGATATAGACTTTATCTTTACCCTACTTAGTGCATACTTCTTAATAGTGAATATCTCCTGCATGTGTCGGAGAATGCACGACATAAGAAAGTCAAACACGCTACCGGTATGTATCCTTGTCTTTGCTGGTGTTGCTTTTCTTGCTCCCCTGCTAAGCAAATTCACTTCACCAGAGATTGCGAGTTACACAGGAATAATACTGAACACCATATCTGCCATTCTACTCGTATATACCTTATACTTATGTACGAAAGACAGCAAATGACGCTTATCTCCAAACATTAAAGGAATAAATATATAGGTAAAACAATTACAGCCCTATATAATAAAGGAATAGCATATCGGAAAGAATGACGCTTCGTCCCGATATGCTATTTTTATCTGATTGGGCATTTGTCACATTGCCTTTTTGCAACGCATAACAGCCATAAAGAACCATGCCACGAACATCAGACGCAACACAATGCTCATATCCACAGGAAATATACCTGCAAAGAATGCTGTCTGCACTTCTACCAGCAGCCACATCTGGCGCACAGAAACCTTTTTCCCCAATATAGAAGAATAGTAGGATGCGAGCAGTCGCACTGGAGTGGAAAACCACCCAGCAATACCTTTTACAAGTTCTGTAAGCTCAAATGCCTTGTTCTCTGTAGCAGTATCTGCTGTCAAAATAATGTTCTTTTCCATATCTTTGTCCTTTCTATATTATTTTCGTTTAATATTTCTGATGCAAAGATAGGTAAGCTTTGTGCACAAAATGTTCAAGTGCAAAAGTTTGTTTGTTAAATAAGCATATCGACAGGCAGCACTTAAATTAGAAAGTTACCGAATTTCTATGGGAAAGTTACGTAATTTCTATGAGAAAGTTACCGAATTTCTAAAAAACAGACAAATTTCTGTTTCTACAGACGGGGCATTATTTCTTCAGCATTGCGAGTGCTTTGTTCTCGGCAGCTTCCATGATTTCGCGCTCTCCAGGACCCTTGTCGTTTATACCACAGAGATGGAGAATGCCATGGATAATAACGCGATGAAGCTCATCGTCATAGTCCTTGCCGAAGAGTTCGGCATTGGAGCGCACGGTATCGAGAGAGATTACCACGTCGCCGCTCACGATATCGTCCTCGTCATAGTCGAAGGTAATGACATCAGTGTAATAGTCATGACCTAAATATTCGCGGTTCACCTCAAGGATCTTCTCGTCGCTGACGAACATATAGCCCACATCGCCAACTTTCCTCCCATACGTTGCTGCAACGGCCTTTATCCATGCCGAAGTGTCTCGTCTGCGGATTTTTGGCATCCGTACGCCGTCAGAATTGTATGTAATCATAAATGTAGAATTTTAAATTATGGTATGAATTTTCTTACGTCCTTACCGAAATGCGTCAGTTCCCTGACTACGCTTGAGCTGATACTCTCCATTCCTGCCTCGGCAAAGAGCAGAACAGTCTCAATACCTGTAAGCTGTCGGTTGATATCTGCCTGCTCACGCTCATACTCAAAGTCCTTAACGCTGCGCACTCCCTTTATAATGAACTCTGCACCCTCGCGACGTGCAAAGTCTACAGTGAGGTCATTATACTGCTTCACCTCAATCTTTGGTTCTCCGGCATAGATACTGATTATGTTAGCCACACGTGTTTCTGTGGTCTGCATATATTTCTTCCGTTCGTTGAACCCCACGCCAATAACGATCTTGTCGAAGAGCGGCAGAGCTCTTTTCACGATAGAGTCATGTCCAATGGTATATGGGTCGAAGCTTCCCACGAATAATCCAATTCTCATATATCGTTGTTTTTGTTCTTATAGACTTTATTCTTGTATCTCTTATGTATAAGTTATTGCAAAGTTAATGCAAATTATACAAAGTATAAGAGATATTTCAAAATATTTTCAAGCCCTGTCCTGCTTTGTCCTTACTGCCAGCTGATAGATGGACGGCAAGAGGATAAACAGCGAGAATATTATGGCAAGTCCCACCCTCTTGTGGTCGCCGCCGAATATCTCTATAAGATTGCTGTCGGCAAACTGTGGCATCATTCTTGCCACGATGAACACTATAGTGTTGTTTACCCAATGATATACGATGCCCGGCAGAACGCTTCCCGTGCGGCTATATATCCAGCCAAGAAAGAGTCCGGCAATGAAGGCATGCGGCATCTGTGCCGGATTCATGTGAATAAGAGCAAAGAGCAATGCGGATATTGCTATTGCACCCCACCGGCTCTTCATCGAGTTCAGCATCGTACGCAATATGGCTCCACGCATAACCACCTCCTCTACAAGAGGGGCAAAGATGCAGATGGTGAAATAGCCATAATCGTTGTTGATGATATCCGTCATACTCTCACCTACCAAGTCAGGCAGCTTAGGCATTATCTCATCAAGGGCAGATTCCGGGATTATCGCTCCTACGCCAACGAGACAACTCCAGAAGAGCACACTCCACGGCTTGCTTTGGAAGTATGCCGGAGAGAGCACGCACCACTTCTTGCGCACAAAGACAAACAGCACCAGCACACTGTATACCGCTGATGTAAGAATCATTGCATTTGTCCCCCCATCCTTACCGGCTATCAGTTTCCACACTGCCGGTATTATCATTCCCGATACGGCTACTATACAGATGAAGGTAACCAACTGTATAGCTACGCCTTTTGCACCACTGGGTGCAGCTGTTTTATTTATATTGTCTACCATATTTCTTAATATTTATAGCGTTACACTCTTTCTTGTCTCCTCCTCGTCCTTCTTCAACTGCTCCATCAGAGCCTTTTCCGACGGGAATCGCTGTTCTGAACGAAGACGCTTCACGAAAGAGACTGCCAGTCGTCTGCCATAGAGGTCACCGTGATAGTCGAGGATGTTCACTTCCATTGTCGTTGTGTTGCCATTAAATGTAGGGCGGTTGCCGATGTTCATCATTGCAGGATACGTCGTACCGTTATCAACGGTGGCAATCATGGCATAAACACCTCGTGCTGGTATCAGTTTACGAATGCCGCCCATATCGATGTTTGCCGTTGGAAATCCCATCTTCCTTCCCTCCTGCACACCACTGACAACCGTTCCCGACAGACAATATCTATAGCCAAGACACATGGCTGCCATTTCGACTTCGCCCTCAGAGAGGAAAGCACGGATAACGGAAGAGCTTACATTCACACTGTTCAGCACAAAGGCCTTGGCACGGATAACCTCTATGCCTAACTCCTTGCCATAAGCGACATAGTCGTCGAAGCCCTCAGTACGGTTGTGCCCGAAGCGGTTGTCATAGCCAATGATAAGGCTGCTCACTCCAAGCCGTTCCTTAAGCACCGTCTTCATGAAGTCGTATGCCGACAGGGATGCCGTTTCTTTGTTAAACGGCAACACCTCACAGCGGTCCACTCCCGACTGTCTTATCCTCTTCACTTTCTCTTCCAAAGAGCTAAGCATCTGCGGCTGATAATCACTACGAAGCACTTCTCGCGGATGTTTGTCGAAAGTAATGACCATAGAAAGCAGTCCCTCTGCCTTTGCCACTTCCTTCACCTGCTCTATAAGGAAGCGGTGTCCACGATGCACTCCGTCGAAAAATCCTATCGTTGCAACACTCTTACCATTCATAATTTATCTAATAACCAATAATCAATCAATATAACCAACCATCAAACAACAAAAATATCCACCGTTCAACAGCTATTATTCGTTAACCAGCAGTCCTCCCCACTCGTCTCCATTACTCACGTGCAGCGTACGGATTCCAAACTCTTCTGCCGCCTTGCAGTTGCTTATGGAGTCGTCGATAAAGAGAGTCTCCTCTGGTTTCGCCCCTGTTCCGTCGAGCATTGCTGTAAATATCCGTGGGTCTGGTTTCGTAAGTCCCATATTATATGATATGAAAGTCTTGTCGAAATAATATTCTGGTGCATGGCCAGACTCGGGAAAGAACAAATCAACTGACTTGTTCCAATGCACCGAATTGCTGTTGCTAAGCAGGTAGATGTTGTAGTCCTTATGCAGCTTCTCCACCAGCTTCAACCGACGGACAGGGATATCAGTAAGCAGTTCACCCCATGCCTCACAGATTTCCTTGTCTGTTGCCGTACATCCTGGAGCACGATGACGTATCTCATCACAGAACTCTTTCTCTCCAATCTTACCCAACTCAAGGTCGAGGAACATGTCTATCTGCTTACACTCGTCCACATAATGGGCTATCTCGCCAGCCCCTATGCGCTCAAGAGCCTCAATACACTTGTGTCTGTCAAGATTGACAAGTACACAGCCAAAGTCGAACACTATGTTCTTTATACCTTTTAATATATTATTCTCCATTCTTCTTGTTTTTCCTGTTAATAATCATTCTCCACACCTCACCGAGCCATAACATAAGCGAGGTGCCACATATTATATATATCCACTCTGAGAGCGACAGAGGAACGGTACGGAACATCTTTCCACCGAAGGTTACTATCACCCACTGTCCGAACAGTATCATTGCCATGATGCCAAGAAGTCCACGGTCTTTGAATATGCCATGGAGGGCGGACTTGCCACTGCCAAGAGCTTTTGCATTGAGAAGATTCCAGAACTGCAGCATAACGAAGGTCGTGAAGAACATCGACAGTTCATGCTTCTGCACTTCACCGTCATTCTGCAGACAGTGGATAAGATATGCAAACATCACGACAAACATAACCATTCCTATTCCCAATATACTTTGCAGCATGGGCTTGGTGATTATAAAGTCGGTCTGCCGGCGTGGTTTGTCGTCAAGGACATCCTTTGTCGGTGGCAGCGAGGCAAGAGCCATTGCCGCAAAGGTGTCCATGATAAGGTTCACCCATAGAATCTGTGTCACCGTGAGCGGCATCTCCGTACCTATTATAGAACCGGCAAGAACGAGCAGCAAGGCTGCCACATTAACCGTAAGCTGGAAGAAGAGGAAACGCTGTATGTTCTTGTACAGTGAGCGTCCCCACATCACAGCATTCACGATACTTCCGAAGGAATCGTCGAGCAACGTCATGTCGCTGGCATCCTTTGCCACACTCGTGCTTGAGCCAAGCGACAGACCAACATGGGCATGGTTCAAGGCCGGGGCGTCATTAGTGCCGTCACCTGTTACCGCTACCACCTGACCATGCTTCTGAAGCATGGAAACAAGGCGCTGCTTGTCGGTAGGACGAGCCCTGCACATCACCTTCAGGCTGTCTACACTCTTATAAGCCTCATCGTCAGTCATTGTCGCAAAGTCAGAACCCGACACGATAGTATTGTCATCACCCTCGCCCTTCCATATTCCTATCTGCCGGGCTATCTCCTTTGCTGTGGCGGCAGTGTCGCCTGTAACGATCTTCACGTCTATTCCTGCCTTCCGACATTCCTCTACAGCTCCCGGCACATCCTTTCGGATAGGGTCTGAGATGCCTACAACGGCCTGTGGTGTCATATTGCAAAGGCTACTTGCCGCTGTTTCTATATCCGTATCATCCTTAAGCTCCCTGTATGCAAAAGCCAAGGTGCGCATCGCCTTGTTCTGCCACCCTTGCAGGAGGGTGTCTGTCTCCTGTTGCACGGCATCATCAATAGTACAAGCGGACAATATTATTTCCGGAGCTCCCTTGGCAAAGAGTATTGTCCTATCATCCACCTTTACTACCGTAGCCATATATTTCCTCTCGGTTGAGAAAGGCAACTGGTATACGGTTTCCACACTGCCTCTCAATGCAGTATAGTCCGTTCCATGGGCTTTCAACCATAGCAACAAAGCCACCTCCGTAGGGTTTCCTATTCCTCTGTCATTGTCCTCAGAGTCGAGATGAGCCGTTGTGTTAAGGGCAAAAGCCTTCGACAACAGATCCTCGCTACCATTCAGAATCTTCAGGTCGGCAACCTGCATACGGTTCTCTGTCAGCGTGCCTGTCTTATCAGTACATATCACTGTCACGGCACCCATAGTCTCACAGGCATGCAGCTTTCTAACAAGATTATTGCTCTTCAGCATACGTCGCATGTTGAGGGCAAGGGCAAGGGTTATTGCCATCGGCAGTCCTTCCGGCACAGCCATCACGATGAGCGTAAGAGCCATCATGAAATACTGCAGCACCACTTCTGCCATCTTGAAATAGTCATTGGTGTGCCACAGCGGATTAACGAGTATGTCGTGTACGAGGAATATAACAAACGGGGTGACAGACAACGCAATGCCGGACTTACTGATTATCTTTGCCAACCTGTCGAGTTGCATGGCAAGAGGCGTCTTCACATTTGTTGTCTCCGCACTCTTGCGAGCCACCTTGCCTATTTCGGTCTTATCGCCAACCGCAGTGACGCGGTATTCTCCTCTGCCGTTCATCACCATCGTGCTGCGAAGCACCTGATCTATGGCGTATGTGCTTTCGTCTTCCTCGCTGCTATCTCTGCCCCCGACTTTCTTTTCCGCTATCGGTTCTCCCGTAAGCGAAGACTCATCCACCTGCAAGTTGACGGCTTTCAGCAGCTGTCCGTGAGCAGGAATCTCGTCACCTGTCTCTATCAATACAATATCGCCGACCACTATCTCACGGCGTGGAATCTCTATTACATGACCGTTCCGTCTCACCTTCACCGGCTGTTCCTCGCTGATAGAGGTAAGCACGTCGAACTTCTTGGCGGCATCCTGTTCAAAGATGAAACCTATTGTCGTGGCAAGGAATATTGCTATAAAGATACCGATTGTTTCTATAAAGTCGTTTTCTATAAATGCCAATATCAGAGAAACGACAGCAGCAACAAGCAATATCTGAATTATCGGGTCTTTGTATTTCTCAAAATATAGTTTCCAGATACTCGGTCGTTGTGGCGGAGTGAGAATGTTCTCGCCGTTTTTAAGTCTGCTGTCATCCACCTGCTGTGGTGAGAGTCCGTTCAGACTTATGTTGCATTCTGTTTCTTTTTCCATATCTGGCTGATAACGTTATATATTATATAATGTATATAAAATTGCATTGCAAAGGTAGCATAAATAATGCAATATCTTAGTTTGTCGCTATCCGACATAGTCTTTTTTACGCTTATTTTGCAAAAAAATCACAAATATATCACATAAGACATTGATTTTTTACCATAAAATTTGGTAATACGGACTAATACCATTACCTTTGCACTCGCAAACTTGACCGCATATCGGTTGAGCTCGGGCTTTTAGCTCAGTTGGTTAGAGCAACAGACTCATAATCTGGAGGTCCTAGGTTCAAGCCCTAGATGGCCCACCTTCCAAAACAGCGACTTACGAATATCGTAAGTCGCTGTTTTTCGATTACGGGAAAACAATGGGAAAACACAGCCGTTTTGATAACTCCATGATTTTTTGATAAACACCCCATCATATCATTGTCTGTAGAATGTTCTCTGTGCTCATTATATTACGCTTCTTTTATTTACAATAAAGGTGTCATGTAAAGCGGAAGGTAGGTAATACCATCTTCTACCTTATAGTCGGCTGCATGCAAAACCATAGGAGAGGTCATGTATTCTCCAAACTTCTTCATACACTTTGTTATGGAAGACAACGTATAGTTCTTGCCGCTTTTTACTTCTATCGGACAAATATTATGACGTGTTGTAACTTTGTCCTTTTGGAGCAAAAAGTCTATCTCCATACGATTTTCAGCTTCTTCTGATGACTTACTATAGAAAAAGAGGTTATTGCCATTGGCTGTCAGCATTTGTGCCACAATATTCTCAATGAGCATCCCTTCGTTCACCTCCAGTTTTCCAAAGAGCAGTTTCTGATAAATCTCAGAAGAGACAATACCCCTTTCGTCAAAAGCGTGACTGATCAACAAGCCCGTATCGTTCATATAGCACTTCAAGGTGGTACGGTCTTCGTTTAGCTTCAGTCCGATGTTCGGCTCTGACGAGTTGTAGCATATGTTGACGACTCTTGCATCCTTCAGCCAGAAAAAAGCATCGTCCCAATCACGATATTTAGCACCTGGTTTTAGAGCTGACAGACGAAACTTCTTCTCATGCTTAGAGAGCTGAGGAGGAATCTGATCGAATATTGACACCACCTTGTCGGCTATCTCACTTGCGTAATTGAATATATCGTTACGGTAGATGGTAAGCACGTCGCGCTTGGCGGCATCTACGGTATCAAAATCTTTCGTCTCAACATACTTCTTGACGGCTTGTGGCATTCCTCCCACTATCATATAGAGACGAAACGCATCCATTGCCTGACGATGGAAAGCTTGTCCCATCGGCTTCTTTTCTGCATACATCTTACGTATCAAGTCCATCAGCATATCGTTACCAGTGGCCCAAAGAAACTCTTCAAAGTCCATTGGGTACATCTGTATAGGACGTTCTTCCGATGGGAGTACAATGCCCTGTGTATTTTTCTTAATGCTTACCAGTGAACCTGTCTCTATGTAATCGTATCGACCATCTTTTACCAGAAACTTGATGGCAGCT
>URLQ01000055.1 GCA_900548745.1 uncultured Prevotella sp. | reverse complement strand
ACAGAGCATAACATCCGTAAGGAACTGCCCGATACCGACATCGTAATTGGCAGCGTTCTCGTGCCGGGCGACAAGGCTCCGCACCTCATTACCAAGGACATGCTCAGGCTTATGGAGCCTGGTTCGGTGCTCGTAGACGTGGCTATCGACCAGGGAGGATGCTTCGAGACGTCGCATCCTACCACCCACTCCGAACCGGTATACATGGTTGACGGTATACTGCACTATGCTGTGGCAAACATTCCTGGCTCGGTGCCTAACACTTCTACAATGGCTCTCACCAACGCCACACTAAGATACGCACTCGCTCTTGCCGACAAGGGATGGCGGAAGGCGTGCAAAGAGGACAAGGCTCTATATCGCGGACTGAACATCGTGAACGGTAAAGTGGTATACAAAGCCGTGGCTGACGTGTTCGGACTGAAGTACGAACCGATAGAACTGTAGGCTGAGAGAACCGACAGATGCCTTGGTATTATTTTTCCACAGGCATTGTAAATATCATAAACATAGGGAAAAAACAGGAAAAAGAGGTTCGTTTTATTAAAATATAAGCCTTATTTATTAAAATAAAAGCTTTATATAATAAAACAAAGCCCTTATTTATTAAAACAAAAGCCTTATTCGATTGAATAAGGCTTTTGTTTTATCTTTTATCCGTGGGTTACATACTTTTACGCCATGGTATAGAGCATTTTAAAGGAACTCAAATATCTTATAAAAATACTTTACGGAAATCATCAGCTGGTTGGTATACATGCCATAGGCACGGCATGCCTTCACGTCTTCCTTGGTGATAAGCAGACGGTTGCGCACATTCTTGGTACTCATTCCGCCGGTACGCATCGTAACGAAATCCTTCTTTATATACTTTGCCTGTATCTTATGCTTGTAGAACAGACGCACCATCATGTCATAGTCGGCGGCAATCTTATAGTCGAGAGAGTAGTCGCCGTACTCCTGATAAATATTCCGCTTTACATAGAACGACGGATGGGCTGGCATGAAACCGAATCTCAGCCAGAACGGGCGGAACATCTTCGAAGAGTAGTAGCGCACTATCTTGTCGGGGTTGTTGTCGTTTATAAAATGAATGTCGCCATATACGGCATCAATGGTTTCATTGGAGCTGAAGGTATGCGCCACGTTCTGCAACACATCATCGGAAGTGAAATAGTCGTCGGAATTGAGTATTCCCACCACATCTCCCGTGCAGCGGCAGATTCCCTTGTTCATGGCATCGTAGATACCGCGGTCTTTCTCCGAGATATAGTGCATCCTGCCACCGAACACGGCTTCGTATTCCTTTATTATGTCAATGGTTCCGTCGGTGGAACCTCCATCAATGACCCAATAGTCTATGTCGGTATACGTCTGCGAGAGTACAGACTTGAAGGTCGACTTCAGAGTGGCAGCACTATTATATGTGGCTGTTATCAAGGATATCTTCATAAGTTATTGTTTTTCGGTGAGTGATTAGTGGTTCTCCATCCATTTCAGCGTGTTGCGTATGCCCGCCAGTCTGTCGAAAGGTGGGTTGGGAGCCACTTCATAGGTATTGTCAAGCGGGATGATATTGTCGGTAGTCATATTCTTCAGGCGGAAGGATGTCATAGGGAACTTTATCCCCACTGCCTTCAGGGCATCGCCGAAGTATGCCGCCATCCTGATGAGTGCCCACGGCATGACGGGTATTCTGAACCCCAGCTCGTTGCCGATCTGGTTTGCCCACTCCGTTATGTTTATCGCCGGACGGTCGCCGATGAAGAACACTTTGTTGTTCCTGTCGTTGGTGTCAGCCATGAGTATGTGTTCTATCTGATAGATAGAGTTGCCGATGTATCCGTATGTCTTGGTGCAGCCCTTATGTCCGATATGGAAATAGGCACGCTTCTTGACCATGTTGAAGAAGTTTCTGTATGGCTCATGAAACCACGGGCCCCATATAGATGTAGGGCGCAGCAACGCCCAGTCGCATTGCAGGTCGGCGTTCCACGTCAGCTTCTCCGTCTCCACCTTGCTCTTTCCATACAGCGTAGTGGCTGAATAGTCGAACTGGTCTTTGGGAATATAGCCCACATGGCAGACGAGCATGGATGATGTGACAAGTATCTTCTTCAGGCTTTTCAGCTCCTTTACTGCCTTCAGCAGGTTGTCCACGCCTATGGTGTTTGCCGAATAGTCGTCGAGAGTCTCGCCCATAAGGTCGGTGCGTGCTGCCAGATGCAGTATATAGTCTGGGTTGAAATCCTGTATTGTCTTGCTGAGGGAATCGTAGTCCAGCAGGTCCACATTCCTCCAGTATTTCATGTGTTCCTCTATCTGTGGTTTTTGGTGGTCTATGTTTATCACTTCAAAATGCTTGGAGAAGTGCTCCACGGCATTCGTTCCGATAAATCCAGAGCCGCCGGTTATAATCAGTTTCATTGTCCGCTCCATTCAATTAATATTTTCCTTTTTCTTGTTTATCCCTTCCACCTTATTATATACATATAGGGCGGCAGGATTTTATAATAGATGCAAAAGTAACGTAATTACGGCATACGACAAAAGATATCATGTTCTTTTTATCGAATTACCTTTCTCGTCCTGTACATCATCTCCAGATTTCTCTACCGGATAAGTCTTATCATTTCCTCAAACCGTCTTCTTCCTGCCTGGAAGGAGAAATGCGAGTTGAAGCTCTCCACTACTCTCGCATGGGAGTCATGTATGGCGGTTATCTTCTGCAACGCTTCCGCAAACTCGCTGGGAGTGGAATAGGAGAAGAGGTAACCGTCGGCTTGTATTGCCTCATAGCCACGGGTGGACATCTTGTGTGCCAATATAGGCAGTCCCACACGAAGGGCATCCATACAGCGCAGCTTCAAACCGCCTCCTGTATGCAACGGGCAGATATAGTAGTTGCCCTTTATGACTTCTGCCGTAAGGTCCTCGGGATTTGGTATCACCTTTATATTATTGTATCTGGCTGAAGAGTCAAGGATTCGGCGTGAAGGGTTTCTTCCCGTTATCACAAGTGCGGCATCCGGACAGGTCGCATTAAGCACCGGCATGTATTCTTCAAGGAAATGCAGGGTGGCAGTCTCCGTCTGCGCGGCACTCATAGAACCGGAGATGACGAACTTCAGCCCTTCTTCCACGCTTATCCTACTCTCCGTCGCTTCATCATACTCAAAGACTCCGATGGTATGGAAAGAGGACTCCTTTTCGGGATAGCGGGCGATGAACGTTGCCTTGTCGTCGTCTGTCAGCGTAAGATTCAGCGTGCTGTTCAGTATGGCATCGCGCTCTGCCTTCAGGGCAAAATGGTTGTTTGGTATACGGAAGAGCCAGCTCGGCTGGTTGTCCTTGATATACTGCGCCTCCACATTATGGTGCATGGTTATTATCTTTGCTCCATTCCGCATGGCAGCCTCCAGTACTCCCGATGATGCGGTGAAGGAATGGTCTATGAATATTATATCGAAGGCATGCGATTTAAGATAGTCCTTTACGAAGGGTCCGAAGCGATGAAGTCTTCCTCTGTACATATCCAGGCATTTCTGCCATTTAGGACGCTTGTCGTATACGGGCAGGAGTTTCAATCCGTCATACTCCTTAAGGAAGTAGAGGTTGCTCTTCCTGTCATTATGTTCCGGATATATCAATGTCGTATCCGGACAGATACTTGCAACCGCCCTCACAAACGCCTTTGAACAGTTGGGACCTCCCAGCATCTCGTCAAGATAATGACGGGTGATAAACAGAGTCTTCATCATACACAGTAATTTAAAGTAAAACAAAAGTGTCTATTTCCTACTTGCCATCTGCAGGTAGGATTCGCGCAGTTCCTCAGCAATGGTCTTCCACGACAGGTAGCCGTCGCTTGTATAATCCTTTGCTATCTCTCTACGATATTCGGCGAGCTGCTCCTCGTCGGAAAGCAAACTGCATATTCCCCGGTAAAGGGCATCCGTGTCTTTCTCTTTCACCAGCATTCCATACTTGCCGTTGCCGAGCATCTCTGGTAGTCCCCCTACCCTCGTGGCTATTACCGGCGTGCCGAATGTGAATGAAGACATTATCACTCCACTCTGCGTGGCATCAGTATAAGGGCAGACCATAAACTGTGTCTTCTTCATCAAAGCCACGAGTTCTTCGTCGGGAATAAAGCGATTTCTTATGTCTATATATGGCAGGGCGGCATATCCGGATATGTCAAAATGATATTTACCGCCGCCGGCAACAACGAGCTTTATGTCAGGGAACGTATCATGCACCTTCTTCATAGCCTCAAGCAGATACTCCACCCCTTTATACTTTGATATCTTTCCTGCAAAAAGGATATATTTCTGTTCCGGCACGGTCGTCATGTCCTGCTCTACCATATTGAGATAGGTATAGCAACTAAGTCTGCTGTCGATTACCGCTGACGAGGGAAGGCGGTAGAAAGAAAGGAATTTCTCTCTCTGCGCCTTGTTCAATATAATGAAATGCGGCACGCATCTGAATGCCACCTTACGGCGCAGACGCACAATACGGGTATCGAGTCCGGTATGCGGAAATGGGTCGTGGACTGTCAATATCATCTTGCGCTTCAGCATATATATGATGAACTCATATACGTTTGCCGGCCATGTGAGATGGATGACGTCAAACTTGTTCTTTATCAGAAACAACAAAAGCAGGAAATTGGTCCAGAAGGCTTTCAGCTGCCAGAACTTGCCGCATGTGTTTACGACATAGAACTTGTCTACGTCTATGATACGCGAATATTTCTCGAACTCCGGATAAGCCTCTGTTGCCTTAAACACACCCGAATGCGGATATATCTTGCCGATATTGTATGCCGGACCTTTCATGAAGCGTGGCGTAACTTCCATTATGTATGTTATGTCCGACAGCTTCTGCGCACTATTCAAATACGACAGGTCAGCATCTGAAAGTTGTATTTTTCCTATATAAGCTATTTTCATACGATTACATTTTATTTGTCATTGTCATGCTCGTCAATCCTTGAAGGTCTTCTTGAATATAAGCACACGCTCCTGGTAAGACTCATAGTCTATCAACACATTATTGTAATTTGCCAATGGGTTGCGGGTATGTCCAAGAATACGCAGGAAACAATATACGCATATAAACAGGATGAAGAGTCTTCTGTTATTTGTGAACTTGAAGCATCTCAGCAGGTCTAACCATATTATCCAATATCCCACACCAAACAATATTGACATACGGAAACTAAGCGTTACGAACTCATGCAGCATGAATGTCATGACAAAGAACAGCAAGATACAGTTTATATATATGTCCGCATTCTTACGTACTTCACGCAGCTTGTCCATATAGAATAATACAAGTCCACCCGTGAAGAGCTGCTCCAGAAAGACGAAGTTGATACCCGGCGACTTTGCTGCTGTCTCGTCAAGATAATAACGAACCTTTTCCTCAAGGTCGGGATTTACAAGCCCCAGCAAGAATGTTGAGAGATTTACGAAAAGGGAGATATGCAGGACATAGATTACTACTCCTGCAAAGAATATCGTTGCGAACACCCATCGCTTCATCTTCTTCCTTGCAAAGAAATACAAAGGGATATACAGTATTGCTGAATAATGGAATGACAGAGACAACAACACCATCAGAAAGTATTTCCATATCTTCTTCTCGGCAAGATAGTCGATGGCATTTATGAATATAAACACGGCAATGGCATTTCGCATGAGGTCGGTAAACAGATAGAAGCAACCGAATATCGTGCCGATAAGTAACGCCAAAGGATAATTGTCTGTATGCTTCAGAAGGAAATTAGAAAGCAACGCAAGATTTATCAACGAGCAGACGAAAGCGAAGAAGATATAACTGTCGTATATCTCCTTGCATGCCGTCATAAGCAGGCAGAAGCCTGGCTCCATGGATGTTATGTTGTCTGAGAAATTCTCTATCCCTGCATGAAGGAACATCGGATAATACGACATCCAATCATAAAAGCAGAAGCCTCTGAAGCCCCAGAACAACAGCGTGACAAGCATACACAACGACACATTCACTGGCCTGGAATCAAGGTTCTTGGTCTGGTTGTACCATAGAGCCATGATTCCATAGAAGGAAATGAGCAACAGATATGGAACTGAATATATCATTGTACTTGTTGGAATTCTAAACTACTGTTTGTCTGTATCTTCATCTGATGAAACAAAAGCATCGCCATCACTTTCAGACTTCGCTCCTGTCTTTTTCTTACGTACTATGTCTCTTAGGAAAAGTACCCAAAAGGCATTTATCATTATGGCTATGAAAATCGTTATCAACACTATCGCCGCACGCGACATGCTTGAAGCCTTATATGACATCTTTGGTGACTGTATCATCGTATAGGCTGGAGTACGCTCCTGCACCTTAGCCTTGGCAGCCTGCACCTGTGTCGACATCTGGCTCATCAAGGTAAATGCTGACTGCATGTCGTTTTCCAGTTCATCGCGCTTTGCCTGGAAGCTCTCAAGCACGACATCTTGGTTGGAGTCACAGAAAGAGGCATACTTCTTCTGGGCTTTCAGATAGGCACTTCGTGCTTCATTATACAACTTTGTATAATACTTCATGTCGTTTCTCGCCTTCTTGGTGCGGTAATCCGTAATGTAATACTGCAAGCGACTTTGGATGGTGTCGGCAATGATTGCAGCCACCATAGGATCCTGGTCTGTTACGGAGATAAGAATAACACTCGTTTTCTTGTCAATAAGGCAGCTTATATTCTCCGCTATCATCTTACTCACATCGATATCTATCTTTGAAGCCCTGAACGGATCGGCAACTCCTGTACCCTTCAGGTCTTTCTTTTCTGTCTGAGACATCATCTTGTTGGAGAGCCATATCTTGGGATACTGCCAAAACGGGAACTTCGTATCCATAAGGATATGCTTATGATATGTTCGCAGCGTAGGATCTTCCTTCAGCCTGACATTCACACCGAAAAGAGTACTTATGAAGTCATAGGACGACAATATCTCCGGATAAATCTCCGGATAGAGCGCATCCATGTTCTTTCCCGTTGACGACAGGTCTATACCAAACGATGATGCCATATCGGCAAGATTGTCTGACAGTTCCAAACCTCCCGACGACATTTCCGGAGCCAATACAACTGAAGAAGTGAATTGCTTAGGAACAGACAAGGCGATAACCACACCTGCTATAGCACCTACTACAACCGAAACTATTAATGATTTCTTGTTGGAAAAGACTCTTCCAACCACACTCAAGATATCTACCTCTTTCATATTCTATTTTTACTATGGTTCACATTTATAATCTAAATTATCACTACGCTTTCCTATCACTTTGGCTGGTATGCCTCCTACTATAGCATAAGGCGGAACGTCTTTCGTAACGACAGAGCCTGCTGCCACAACAGCACCCTTACCGATGGTTACATTCTGCAAGACTATTGCACCACAGCCTATCCAGACATAGTCTCCGATATTGATAGGCTTGTAATTAACAGGGAAATTTATTGCATTTATGTCATGACTGCCTGTCATGAGCATTACTCCATGCGACACCGATACGCTATCGCCTATATTAAGGCCGCCTCTTGCATCAAGGGTACACATCCTGTTTATATGGCTATACTTGCCTATACGCAACCTGTTGGGATCCATAAAATAGCAATGCCTGTCTATATAGGTTCCCTGCCCTGCCCTCATACGTATAAGCTGAAGAGCAAAACGTCTGACTTTCCATATCGGCACATGAGAGAGTATTGTATTGGTATATGTTTCCAAAACGAATTTTCTCATCACTCTATACAATGCTCCATGAGTTGCAACTGCAAGGAAAAAAGCCACGAAGAACTTCAACAGCTTCCTCATTACGATGCCGTCACTCGTAACGACTCTATAATTCAGCCATGTGCTTCTTATCGGATGATTTGACATTCCGTCCACCTCATAAGTCTCTATAAAAGCGTCTGTCTTTACGAAGCGATATCCTTTCCTGTAAAGAGTATATATCAGATACCAATCAAGGGCATATCCGTATTTCTTCTTCAGGGAAAGGTCAAACAGGTTTTCCTTATGGATTTGCGTCCTTACCAATGATGAGCCATGCCTGTATATCGGTGCATAATCAAGACCTCGCACATCATCTGATGCTATATCATTAATTGTGTGTCCGAGCTGGCGACGTATAGAATTACCATAAATCACATCTGCATTGTCTGCATCACAGTTGTTTATTGCGTCGCCAAGAGAATTCTCGGAACAATACGCATCTCCACAATTGAGAATATTTATCCAGTCACCGGAAGCATGCATCACTCCCTTGTTCATAGCATCATACACTCCTTTGTCTTTCTCGGAGCACCAGTATCCTAATCTGTCGGAATACTCCTTTATAATGTCAACAGTACCATCCGTGCTGCCACCGTCTATGACAATAAGCTCCTTGTCCTCCCACGTCTGCGAGAAGAAACTCTCCATCGTCTTGCGGATATTAGCAACATCATTATAGACTACTGTTATTACACTTATCTTATTTGCCATATTCAAATCTTTATTTGTTCCATATACCTTTGGCCTTCTGACCTATCAACAGACGGCATTGATATATATGGATTATCGCCATCATGGCATAACTTGCCGCCATGGTCAACACTATACCTTCTATACCTTGCTTACTTCCAAAGAAACGCACAGCCAATACATATAAAGCCGTAAACAGCAAAGATGTAATAATCTGTACACGAATCTTATTAAATCCGTTTATCAAATATGTGGCACAGTTATTCAAGTTGAACATACACACATATATCAGCGTGCATACAGATACAGACACTGGTATATGCACCTTATCTCCTACCCACAAGGTATAGAACAGTTGACTGCCCAAAAGCATTACCAACCCTGCAACAACAGACAAGCCCCAGAACTTCAACGCTCTCTTGAATGTTCTGTCTACCCATTGCATATCACCTTTTACATAAGCATCGGTATAGGCATTCCACATTGGAGCAAGAATAATAGTATAACCTATTATTTCCAAATTAAAGAATTTATATGCCAAGTTGTATGTCGTAACACTCTCCGGACCACAACACTGCGTAATGAAGACATTTGCCGCTCCAAAAATAACGATACAACTTGTTATCTGGATTATGAAAAAACCGAGTCCCTTACCAAGTATCTGCCTGCTAAGACTCTTATCAAAATACTTCAATGACGGCTTCAGCTCCGGATGCTTCCGGAATAATGGTATTGCCGCTAAAGAAAACGCCACACAACTCGTTGCGGTATAAGCCAACACAACATTAAGCAGATTGCCACTTGTCAATTTGGTAAGAATAAAGATTATTCCCAAAGAAGCCACATTTCCTGATACATTCAGGAAATCATTAACGGCGTATTTCTGCATCGCAACAAAGACAAAGCCGATATTCTTGACTACAAAATTGACAAGCGTAAAGCCGACTGCTACCAACAACGCATTACGCAGTTCTTCATTACCCACCGATTGGGTATTGAAGAAATGACAAAAATCCATCTGCGACATAGGAATCAGACCTATCACTCCAAGCAACAATGCAATAATGGTCAACAGGGTAAATGTTGTACTGATGTATTTTCTACCCAAGCTGTAGTTTTTTCGTGATATTGCCTCCGTAAGATAGTTGCGCATTCCATTGCCCAAACCAATATCAAAGCCACCTATCCAGAATAATACAGATGTCATGGTCATCCATACACCATATACCTCACTATCCAAATAATCGATAGTAATAGGCACGATTAAAAGGGAAGTACATAAGCCTACCACTTTCAATACTGCCGATATCAGGATATTAGTTTTCAGAATCTTGTTTCTGTCGTTGACCATAGCACACTATATCATTCGTTTTCGTTTGCTCTCGTTACATTATGTTTTTTCACTTCTGCAGGATAACCTACCAATAAACAATTTTCTTCCGTGAAATTCTTGTTTACTGTAGTATTCGCTCCTACAACACATCCTGCTGGGATGTCTGTATTCTTCAGGACAACACATCTTGCACCTATCCATACATTGTCACCTATTGTGATTTTACCTTCTGCACTGTTACGTATTCCGTCACAGGTATTTATTGTCTGATGGAAATCAGTATCCATCATCAATATATCCCAACTCGTAAGGACATTGTTTCCTATAGAGATATTGTTCTTGCAAATAATCTCTATCATTGCAGAATTTTCAAACTTGCCCTTGAAACGGAGATTAGCACCCTCCATTATACAGAGTCTGCCACCCTGACCGATCATTACCTTTCCGCTCCCCAGTTCAAGTTCTCCATCAATCTGCACGATACTACGCTCATACTTCTTATCAAAAATACCAACGCTTTCAAATCCTACAGTCATCATCATCGGACGAATAGGAGCATTAAGCCGTATCTTTCCTTTGGCAGATGAAATCTTGCAATTATACCTTACCATAACAGGCAGATGTAAAGCCTGCATGAGAGGCATAAGCTTCACACACAAATATAACGACTTGGGTATTGACAATATTTTTTCAAAAGCGTACCGCATATTTTCCTTCTATAATATAAGCTTCTCAAGACTTTGTATCCCTATAGGATATTTCTACACTCTGCCATATCTTCAATCTATCTTATACTCCTCCACTCCCCTCGTCCCGCTTGAGAAGTTCACTCCTATCTTGTAGAGTTTCCTCTTGTCCATCTGGAACGGAGCGGCATAATTATTGTCTTCTATCTGTCGAAGAGCCTCATCTGCCGACTTGTCAAGCTTACATTCTATTATATATATATAATCAGCGGTCTGTATTACGGCATCTATCCTGCCATCGCTTGTCGGTCGCTCCACTTGAATATAGAAGCCCATTATCTTGAATATGAGATACATCACATTTTGGAAATACAGCTCTGTATTACCCACCACCTTATAGTCGGTATCGGCAAGCATCGTGGACAATCGTTGCATGAAACGTTCTGGATTACCCGCCTCTGCATCTTTTACAAACTCTTCAATAAAATAAGACGATTTATCGCCAGCCGACGAATAGCGAGGCAACAGGAAATTCAAGAATCCCTGTTCCACTTCTTGATTAGGGAAACCGAGTTTGTATTTTTTGAACCTCTCGTTGTATCCTTTTATCGTAAGATAACCGCTCTGATATATCACAGGAATAGGATTGGTTGACATTGAGTCTATGCTGTTTATCACATCAGCGGAAATCTGCTCCTTTGTTAAGTTCCGAAGTTCGTAATGATGAAGTTTCATAAGTTCAACAAGGAAAGTCGGCGTACCTGTTTCGAACCAGTAGTCATCAAACTTTAGTCTTGCTAATGTGTTGAGCAAGCTGAACGGATTATATATCCCTATACTATTGTCTACGAAATGATAGCCATCATAATTAGCACGAAGTTTCTCGATTGTTGCCTCTTCTGTATCACCTGTTGCATCGCTCAATTCGGCAATGCCTTCCTTGAAGTTAGCCTTCAGTTCATTTTCTGTTATTCCACATATACCTATATAACGGTTGTCCATAGAGATATCCATAAGGTTATTCAAGTCGCTGAATACGCTTACTTTCCCGAACTTTGTCACTCCCGTAAGGAATGCGAACTTTATGTATCTGTCCTGTGTCTTCAACACAGAATAAAAAGCTTTCAGCTCATTACGATAATTATCCTGCAACTCTCTGTCATGGAAAGTCTGAAGTATCGGCTTGTCATATTCATCCACAAGGATTACCACATTACTGCCTGTCTTCTTTGCCGCTCTCTCCACCACGCCTTTAAAGCGCAAGGCGAGAGTCGTCTCTGATTCAGACTTTCCATATTCCTTTTCCCAGTTGCACAGATAATCGTTGAGGATAGCGAATAGACTGTCTTTCTCTCTGAAATTGGCAGTATTCAGATCTATATGGAATACGGGATATTCAAGCCATTCTTGCTCTAAGTCATAGATGGCAAGTCCATTAAAGAGTTCCTTCTGCCCTCTGAAATATGCTTCAAGAGTAGAGATCAGAAGACTCTTTCCAAATCGTCTTGGACGACTTAGAAAATAGTATTTGCCTTCATCAACTAACTTATATATCAAACGAGTTTTGTCTATATAAGCATATTCCCCTATTCTTATTTCATCAAAATTCTGTATTCCAATAGGATATTTCATATTCTGTCCTCCTTATACCTTATTATATATTATAGGATATTTGCGAGAGTGGCAATCATCGTGGCTATGGAAGCCACCGACGTACCGATTGTCATCGTCTCGGCAATGCTCATCTTTGTTGTCGCCTTGGCTGGAACAACGATTTCGCATCCAGGCATAGGCTTGGCGTTGTGGGCAACCTTTGCCATGGTACCGTTCATATATATAATGTATGACTGGCGTTTCTTTGCCTTGTTGCTGAAGCCACCAGCCTGGTCGATATAGTAGCTTGCCTTCTTGCCCTTGACATAGCCGACGGTATTAGGATACATCACCTCACCGTTTATCTTCACAGTACCTGTATACTGAGGAACAACGATGCGGTCGCCCTCACGAAGCACGATGTCTGCATCGCAGCCCGGATTGGCAAGAGCCTTGTCGAGCTCAATACCTACAGAATAGGTGTCTTCTATCTGGAATTTCTTTATGCGCTCACTGTTTGTCTGGTCCATCTTCTGTCCTGTACGTGCAGCCTCCTCGGCAACCACTGTCTCATACTGCTCCAAAGCCATCTTCTTGGCTGCCTCAAGACGCTTGCGCTCACTCTCGTTGATTCTTCTTACGAGTGTTGCACCGGCAGCATATCCACGGTCGTTGATACCTCCGGCTGCCTTGATGATGTCGCTAAGTCTCTGCTCCTTCTTCGAGAGTGTGTATGTTCCGCTAAACATTACTTCACCATCAACAGTAATGTTCTGCTGCTTGTAGAAACCAGGACTCTTACGCACATAAACCTCATCGAAAGGCATCAGCACGAAGCCAGGCTTGCCGTCAATGACGAAGCCATCCTTCAGGGAGAACGTATAGGTCCTTGCTATTATGGAATCATTGGTAAGGGCCTTCGGATTAGTAACACGACGTGCTACGTCCACCTTCACCGTTGACGCAGAGTTCTTCAAGCCTCCTGCCTGAAGCACGAAGTCTTCAAGTGTCTCGTTCGACGCATATTTATATATACCCGGATAGTTTACTTCTCCGTGTATTGTTATCGTGCGTTCTTCCATCATCTCCTGCTTGGTAGGAATAAAGAGCACATCGTTAGGCTGCATCGGCACGTCAGCCACCTTGCCTGACAGGATGCCTTCCACATCAACAGGAACGACCTCAAGCGTACGGTCTTTCTTCATTCTGTGCATTACGGCACGTGCGGTAAAAGCCTCTTCTTTGAGTCCCTCGGCATGTTCTATCAAGGTGCGCACACTGTTTATGTCGTCGCCCACCTGATACATTCCTGGACGGAACACGGCTCCCTTTATCTCCACCATATTGGAGAAGCGCGACAAGATAGAATCCACGCTGATAGAGTCCTCATCGCTGATATGGAACGAGCTCATGTCGAACTCATCCACATTATATACCGAATATTCCTTTCCTGTCTTTCTTATCACTCTCACCGACTTGGTGTAAGCGTCTCCTGTAAAGCCTCCCGCATATTTCAACACAGAACCTACGCTCTCGTTCTTCTTCATCTCATACCACATCGGACGCTTCACTTTTCCGGTGATGTTCACGAGGCAGTCATAAGGACCGACAACGATAACATCATTGTCTGCAAGACGCACATTACCGGTAAGCTTTCCATTGAGCATATAGTCGTAGATGTCCACAACCGATACAAGGCGGTTGTTTCTATATACCTTTATATTACGCAGCGTTCCGAGGTCGTTCGTTCCGCCAGCCATATACAGGGCATGGAACACCGTGGCAAATGCCGACAAGGTGTATGTTCCTGGTGCTTTCACCTCTCCCATCACATTTACCATGATAGAACGGGTCTCACCCACCGTAAGCTTTATCTGCGAACTGCTGTATCTCGAACCGAGGGTTGAACGAAGCTTTGCGTTTGCCTGGCTGACGGTAAGTCCGCTGACCTGCACAGGACCGTAATCCTCTATCGTTACATACCCGTCAGGCGACACCGTTGACACTATCGTCTTCTGCGAAGCTCCGTAGACATCGATAAACACAGCATCTCCAGGACCGAGACGATAGTTCTGCGGCGTGGCGATATTCATATTCGGTTCAAAAGACAAATTCTTGTTGTTGAAGATGTTGCGTCCAAACACTTTTCTCTTCACCTTATCCGCCATCAGCTTGTTCAGCAGAGCAGCTGTGTCCGGCACGAACTCATCAAGCTCATCACGCATATCCATCCAGTCTTCGTTTGTCTCGTCGTAGACATAGCTCTTGTTCTTCTTCTTGTTTCCGGCAGATATGCGATACTGGGAGTTATACTCCGAAGTCTTCTCGTCGTCAAACTCATCGTCAGCATCCATACTGTTCTTGCCCTTCTTTTTCTTGTTGCTTCTCAAGCGGGTGTCATTCTTGCTTCCCGTAGAGCCGGACACCATGCCCAGTCCCTCGTCCTTGGTAGCACGCTCATACTTCTTCCTCACCCTTCTTATCTGCTCGATGTTCACACCATTCTGCATCAGCTTGGTAACGATCTGAGCCTGCGAAGTTCCGGCATTATGTTCCTTAATAACAAATTTCATGACCTGCTCATCGGTCATCGACTGTGCCATCAGTCCCATAGGAATGATCACAGACAGAATAACTGCAATGATATATCTTTTCATATTTCCTTATATTTCAAGTTATTAGAATTTCTTTCCGCTTACTATACTGAAAAACGTCTTCATTACGATACAGGCATCCAACAACAGCGAACGCTTCTTCAGATAATCCGTATCCATGTGTAGCCTAACGAGCATCTTTTCCATCGTATCAGTATACCCATTGTATATCGTAGCCTCAGAAGTGAGCCCTGGCTTCATCTCATAAATCATGGTGTAGCTCGAATCTCTCTCCATTATCTTGTCTATATAGAACTTACGCTCCGGGCGAGGACCGACAAACGACATGTCGCCTTTCAGAACATTCCACAACTGAGGAAGCTCGTCGAGATGGTGTTCACGAAGGAACATCTCCGTCTTCGTAGACTGTCCATTCTGGCATTTGGCAACCAACTGTGGTTCCTTCTCCGGCTCGCTCATGGTGCGGAACTTATAGATGGTAAACGGCTTGCCTCTGTAGCCTATGCGCTCCTGCGAAAAAATGACAGGACCATTCTTCTGTCTCTTGAGCATTATCGCAATAACAAGATACAAAGGCGAAAGTATTATCATGCCTGCCACAGAAAACACAACATCAAGGAACCGCTTTATGGCTCTTTGAACATTTCCCATAGCATCATGACTTTCATTAAGGCGGTCAACCTCCGATATATTTTGATTATTCACTTTAAACGATTTTGTTTTTTAATTATATAACTACATTTCTGCCTTTTTATTGCAGAAACTTTGCAAAGGTACTATATTTTTTGCAGAAATCTTTCACTATATACATAGTTTTACAGCTTGCCCTCCTATCAAATTTACCGTTTTTACCAATAAAAGATAAAATACATCCGTAATATTTCATATCTATTTGATACAGTACTCTCCCATAAGTTGAACAAGATATCACTACGGAAACACAAAGGACGACTACGTAATCTCCTACTGAAACTTCTTCTCTTACTACGGAAACAACTACCGATACTAAAGAAACTATTTTCAAAATAATATGTTGTTCGGAAACAATATAAGGTCAAACTGAGACTGTCCACATACAAAATATTGGCATTTTATTTTGTGGTTTCAAGCATTTGCACTAACTTTGCATAAAATAAACTTGTAATGGAGGATGATAAGCAAGGATTCATGTCCGCATATTGTCCACATGACAGTTTTTTCATAGTACACAAAACGTTGTATTTCAGTAATGTACAACACTTAGGGGTTGACTGGATTTGACAGCGGGTAGGAATGGTACGTAAGCATGCGGAGCGCAGTCTGCCGGCTCCTTAATCTCGACAGTCAACAATTTATCTGGCGAAAACAACTACGCTCTCGCTGCCTAATCGAAGTACAGTAGATTACTGGCTTTATCCCGCTACCAGGTAGCAGGACGAGACATCGCTCAAAGGCTGTTGTTCCGAAGCTCTTTGGCAAAGCGGTGCGGTTAACTCGGAAATAGTCGTGATGTGCCTCGCCACCACGATGAAGTTTTAGAGGATAAGGCTGCGGTTGGTGGTCTGGGTCTTGCCACAGCTCGAAAATGAAGACCAGAATAAGCATGTAGAAAGCGTATGGTTTCCCTGTTTGGACGAGGGTTCGACTCCCTCCAGCTCCACTCTATTAATCAAGAAGCCGCTGATATTCAGCGGTTTCTTTTTTATTTTTATACAAGCGATACACACTATATTATATTTCACCTCCCCACAGCATTTTCAAGAAATCAATAACATATATACATTCTATATCTTCCATTTTGCGATTCATCGGATCGAGAGAAACGATAATTCTGCGACTCTGAGGAAAATCCGCAGCAAAAGCTTTTAACCCCTTTAGATG